>DATFQL010000282.1:0-14323 GCA_035264305.1 Candidatus Limnocylindrales bacterium
GCCTGGGAGCGGCCCCACCGGTACGAGGCGTACCCGTCGCTCCGGACGCGCGTCGGGTTGCCCGCGCTGAACGGCGTTGGCCGGATCGGGATCGCGGCCCTGGCACTGTTCGTCGCGGCGCTCGCGCTGTTCTTCGTGGGCCCGTTGCTGCTGGGAATCGGGGATGACGGGAACAACGGGGCCGGTGCTGCGACCGCGACGCCCATCGCCGAGGAGACGCCAACCCCCGCGCCGACGCCCGTGCCGGAGCCGACGCCCACGATCTACGTCGTGAAGAAGGGCGACACGATGAGCAAGATCGCCACCAGCTTCGATCTCACCGTCGAACAGCTGATGACCGCGAACCCCCAGATCAAGAACCCGAACAAGATCAGCATCGGGGACGAGATCACCATCCCCGTGCCGGACGCCCAGGCGGAGCCGTCGTAACGGCTGCTCCGACCGCGCGGCGGATGGCCACGCGGGGGCGCTACCGCGAGTAGGGCGTCAGGTTGATCGAGGTGATCTTGCCGGCCTCGACGCGGAACTGCGCGTCGAGGTGCTGGGATGGCGCACCCGGGCGGAGGACGATCAGATCGGCCTGGTACGTGTTGCCAAGGTCGCGCGCGTCGCCGGGAACCATCTTGAGCCCCTTGTCGGCCCGCAGGAACCAGCCCCCGACCTGCTCGACGCCACGCAACGTCCGCGCGTTGTCACCCACGTGGATCCGCATCTCCGTCCGCTCGTCCATGAGCGAGACCGCGCCCTCGACATCGCCCTCGTTGAGGCGCTCGAAGAAGACCTCCATCGTGTCCGTGGCACCCATGCCGCGAGTGTACCGTGCGCCTCCGGTACGCGAGGAAACCCTCGCTCCCGCGCGCCTCGCGTTGGTAGCCGCGCGAACGGCCGCCGGGCGGGTCGTCAGAAGCCGCCGCCGGCGCCGCCCCCACCGCCCCCCGACGAGCCACCGCTGAACCCGCCGCCCCCGCCGCTGCCGGACCCGGACGACGCCGGCGAGTTCCCGATGGTGCCGAGCGCGGCCATCATTCCCCCGAAGTTCGGGATCGCGGAGCTGCTCATGAGCCCCGGTGCGAGCCCGGCTGCACCACCGCTCCCGCCCGGCGAGGACGAGCTCGCCGGCGAGCCGTACCAGAGGGGCACGTAGCCGGGGCTCGCCCGGCCCGATCGGGCGTCGTCGGCCGTTCGCTCGAGGACCCGCTGCACCTCGTCCTGGAGGCCGAGCGCCACGCCCCAGGCGACCGCGTCGTCCGGCGATTCGATCAGTGGGATGGCCGACCGGTTCACGACGTCGTCCATCGACCGCGCCTGCGCCATCGTCTTCTCGAGCGTCCGCCTGTACGCCTCGAGCATCGCCCTGATCATCGAGCCTTCGCGCGTGACCGCGGGCATCACGCCGGCAAGGACGAACAGCCCGATCCCGGATGCGACGAGCGCGGCGCCGACCAGGAGAATCCCGCTCGATGGAATGTTGGCGCCGCCGATGACGGCGAGGATCCCGAGGATGAACATCAGCGCGGCGCGCCCTCGCCACCGGGACTTCGCCTGTGCCGGCCGCTCCCTGAACCAGCCCTCGCGGACGCAGTGGTCCTCGACGCGCTTCTCGAACCCGGCCACGTCCTTGCCGAACTTCACGATCTCGTCCGGCTCCACGTAGCCGGCGCCGCCGCCGATCGACTTCAGGTGTCGATGGAGGAAGTCCGTGCCCTCGTCCAATGGCCGGCGGCTGGCCCGGTCGATGCGTGCCTGCTCCCGCGGGTCGCCGGGCGCCGCGCTCGTCGTCCGGATGCCGATCTGCTGGCCGCTCGCGAGGAGCCCCGGCTTGTCCTCGGCCTCGAACGAGATGAGGCCGCGGACCGCGAGATCGAGGCTGGCGGCAGTGAGGGCCCGACGGCTCACCTGCCCGTCCCGCACCGTTGCGCCGGCCGCCGGCGTGAGGCTTGGGGGCGGGGCCGGGATGTGGATCGACGGGTCGTCGAGGTAGATGGGATCCCGTCCGGACCGGAACCAGGCGAGCACCCCCCACGCGATCACGACGACGAACAGGAGCGGCGCGAGGATCAGCCCGAGGACGGCGTTGAGCTGGCGGAAGAACGCGATCCTCGCCGCGTGCGCGGGCGTCGCGCTGCGGTCGACGGCGTCCATCGCGACGATCGCGGCCCCGTCGATGTCGCACTCGCGCAGGAGCGGGAGCATCCGCTCGTCGAAGATCTCCTGGCGCTCCTCGTTGGTCAGGAACGTCGCGCGGTACCCCGGCCCCGCGTACAGCTGGACCTGGCCATGGCACGCGTCACCTTCGTGGAGGTCGAACAGGATGACGAGGCCGTCGTCGATCCCCTCGCGTCCGACCCCCCACTGGTCCATCAGCGCGATCGCGTGTGCCTCGGCCTCGCCGGTCGTCACGCCGGACGGCACGAGCTGCGTGTAGACGACGACCTCCGCGCCGGTCCGGTCCTCGATGCCGTCGATCGTCTGCTCGAGCTGCTGGATCGTGGCGTCGCGCAGGACGCCCGCCTCGTCGTAGACGGCCTGACCGGTGACCGGGTCGGGGAACGGCGGGCCGGCCGCCGCCACATCCCCGATCGCCGGCGCGAGGAGCGCGAGGAGCACGATCGGGATCGTGACGAGGGCGAGGCCGCGACGGGCGCGGCGACGCGAGGCGTGACGGGTGGTCGGGCGCACGCGTGCACGATACGCACCCGGCCAGCGGCGCGCGAGGTGGCTGCGTCCCCCGTCAGACCAGGGCGGCGGCCGCGGGGTGCCGGGCGCGGATCCGCCGGACGAGCTCGGCCGCCTGCTCGTACCTGCCGAAGCTGGGCATCAGATATGTGCCCGATGCCTCGTCCTCGACGGCGGCCAGGAGCGCGTCGGCCATCTCGATGCCCGCCTCGGTGCCCCCAGCCCCGGCGGCATGCATCCGGGCCCGTGCCGCGTCGGGGATCGTGATCCCCGGGACCTCGTTATGGAGGAACTCCGCGTGCCGCGCGGACACGAGCGGGAGGATGCCGAGCAGCATCGGTACGGGGAAGCCGCGAGGGCCGAAGCGTCGCCGCGCCTCATCGAGCATCGCCTCGACCTGGGCCACGTCGTACAGCGGCTGGGTCATGACCAGCTGGGCACCCGCGGCGAGCTTCCGCTCCAAGCGGTCCCACTCGGTCCCGGGATCCGCCGCCGTCGGGTCGAGCGCGCACGCGATCGTGAACGAGGCCTGCTGCCCGATTGCGGAACCGGCCTGGTCCTCGCCGCCGTTCAGCCGGGTGAGGATCTCGATCAGCCCGATCGAGTCGACGTCCCAGACACCGGTGCCGGTCGGATAGTCGCCGACCCGCGGCGGGTCGCCGGTCAGCGCGAGGATGTTGCGGACGCCGAGCGCGTGTGCCCCCAGCAGCTCCGACTCGAGCGCCATGAGGTTGCGGTCGCGCGTCGTGACGTGGACGACGCACTCGAGATCGAGGTCGTGCTGGATCCCGAAGGCGACGGCCATCGCGCCCATGCGCACCCGGGCCATCGCGGAATCGCTGATGTTGACGACATCGGCTCCCGCGTCCCGGAGGAGGCGCGCGGCATCGAGCGTGCGTTCGATTCGGATGCTCCGCGGCGGGTCGATCTCGACCGAGACGAGGAACCGGCCCGACGCGAGCGCCTCGGCCAGACGCGAGCCGGGCGGCCGGACCTCCGCCGCGTCGACGGTCTCGGCGAACGCAGTCCGGGGGCTGCTGCCGCTGGCGCCGTCCGCGTCGTCGCGCCCGTCAGCACGAGGCGCAAGGCCGCTGCGACGTGCGTGGGCGCGGCGCGCGTCAGCCGTATCGAGCCCGTCGAGCGCGGCTCGCATCGCGGCGATGTGCCCCGGCGTCGTCCCGCAGCACCCGCCGAGGATCTTGGCCCCCTCGTCGAGGACGCGCGGCACCATCGCGCCGAAGTACGCGGGTTCGGCCGCGTAGACGAACCGGCCTTCGAGGCGCTGCGGCAGGCCGGCGTTGGGCATGATCGAGCGGGCGGGCTCTCCCTCTCCCGGCGCGCCGAGTCGCGCGAGCGCATCGATGGTGGCAATCGGCCCGACGCCACAGTTGACCCCGAGCGCGTCGACGCCTGCCGCCGTCAGCGCGACGACCGCCTGCTCCGGCGTCGTCCCGTCGGCGAGCACGAGGTCCTCGCCGAACGTCATCGACGCGATCACCGGCACGTCCCCGGCGGCCCGTGCCTCGTCGACGGCAAGCAGGAGGTGGCGCAGGTCGAAGAACGTCTCGATCACGAGGAGGTCGACCCCTCCCTCGAGGAGCCCGTGGATCTGCTCCCGGAAGGCCGATCGGATGGCGGCGTCGGCGGGGTGCCGGAGCTCGCGCGTCGGCGGACCGAGCGGCCCGATGGAGCCGCCGACCCACGCGTCCCGCCCGGACACGTCGCGCGCCTCGCGAGCGACCTGTGCGGCACGCCGGTTGAACCGCCCGACCTCGGCTTCGAGGCCGTACGCGTCGAGCCGGAACCGGTTCGCCCCGAACGTCAGCGTCTCGATGAGGTCCGCGCCGGCATCCAGGTATTCGCGGTGCAGCGACCCGACGAGGTCCGGCCGGCTCGTCGCGAGCTCGTCGAGGCAGGCCCGCTGCGGGATGCCGCGGGAGAACAGCAACGTTCCCATGCCGCCGTCGGCGAGGAGCGGCGCCGCGGCGAGGCGGCTGGCGAAGCGGTCGCGGGGCAGGCTCACGGCCGCAAGCCTAGCGGGTCCCGCCCCGACGCCGCCCGAGGACGAGCGAGCCGTCGCGCTCGAGGAGGACCTGGGGCGGTCGAGCGCGGCCGTTGTACGTCATCGCCATCGAGGCCGCGTACGCCCCCGCGTCCGCGATCGCCACGAGGTCGCCGCGCCGCAGCGACGGCAGGTCGTGAAGGTCGAACGAGTCCGTGCTCTCGCACACCGGCCCATCGACACGCGCCCGCGAGACGTCGGGGCGCGCGTTGCCAGGGTCCACCACCCGCCCGAGCGAGGTGAGCGCGACGATCCGGTGGTGCGCCCCATACAGTGCGGGTCGGATGAGCTCGGTCATGCCGGCGTCCAGGACGACGATGCGGTCCGTGCTCGCGCCCTCGACGCGCGCATCGTCGGCGGCCTGGCGATCCGGCGCCTGGACGGCGCGGCCGGCCGCGTCGGTTGCCTCGGCGGCCTCGGTCCTCTGGGCCGCGTTGCGCTCTCGAACGTGGAGCACCGAGGCAACCAGCCACCCCGCACGCGCCACGAGGAACCGCCCGGGCTCGACCGCGAGCCGCGCCGGCCGCCGGTCGGCGGGCAGGGCCGCGAGCAGCGCGTCGAGTTCCCGCGCGAACCGGGCGGGCGTCGGGACCGTGCCATCGTCGCCGACCGGGAACCCGCCACCGACGTCGAACGTGTCGAAGCCCGGTCGGCTGCCGAGCAGCGCGAGCAGGGCGAGCCCGCGCCGGACGGCATCCCGCCACGCGTCGACCGACCCGAGCTGCGACCCGACGTGGAGGTGGATGCCCCGGGCGCGGATCGGTCCGTCGTTGGTGAGCCCCGCGAGCGCCGCCGTCAGCTCGGTCTCAGTCATCCCGAACTTCGCGTTTCCGCGCCCGACCGCGAGGCCCGCGTGCGTCTCGGGCGTGACGTCGGGGTTGAGCCGGAGCAGGATGTCGAGCGCCGGTCGTCCACGCCGGCCGAGACCGGCCCGATCCCCAAGCTCGGCCAGCGCCGCGAGCTCCTCGACGCTCTCGACCGCGACCCATCGCAGGGGGACCCCGGCCGCGGCCGCGCGCACCGCCGCCCGGAGGTCGCCATCGTTCTTGCCGATGCCCTCCAGCGTGACGCGGTCGTCCGCGACGCCCGCCGCTCGAGCGGCCGCCCGCTCGCCCCGCGACACAACGTTCGCGTCGAGGCCGAGCGACGCGAGCCGCGCGACGATCGCCGGCACGTCGTTCGCCTTCAGCGAGAACGCGCGCAGCCACGGATCGGGGAAGGCGGCCGCGAGCTCCGCGGCGGCCTCCTCGAGCGCCGCCACCGAGGTCACGTAGGCGGGCGTCCCGAACCGTCGCCCGGCGCGGCGGAGCGCGTCGGCGGGGACGAGGGCCGTCCCGCCCTGATGCTCAGTCGTGGACGACGAGCCCAACGACGGTCGAGATGATCGACAGGACGATCGCCGCGATGAGGGCCGAGACGAGCACCTCGAGGGACAGCCCGTTGGTCGGGAAGCCCGAGATCGTGAAGGCGATGCCGAACAGCTCGTAGGCGACCCAGGTGCCGAACAGGAGCAGCGCAGCGTTGATCACCACGGAGAACAGCCCCAGCGTCATCGCGGTGATCGGGAGGGAGAACAGCTTCACGATCGGCTTGATGAACCCGTTCACGACGCCGAACACGATCGCGAGCAGGACCAGCCCGACGATGTCCCCGCCGTACTCGACCTGCGGCAGCAGGAATGCGAGCAGCACGAGCGCGATCGCGGTCGCCGCCACGCCGATGGCGAAGCCCTTCATCCGGTTCCCTCCGAGCGATAGACGATCCGGCCGCCGATGACGGTCAGGGCGACGGCGCTCCCGATGATCGCAGATGGACCGGCGGCGAGGAGGTCCCGGTCGACGACGACGATGTCCGCGTCCATGCCTCGGGCGATCCGTCCGCGGCGATGCTCCGCGTAGGCCCCGAAGGCACTCCCGGCCGTATACGCCTCGAGGGCCTCCGGGATCGGCAGCCGCTCGGCGGACCAGCCTCCCGCGGGCTCGCCGCGCACGGTCTGCCGGTTCACCGCGCTGTTGAGGGCGATGAACGGGTCGTAGGGTACGACCGGCCAGTCAGAGCCGAAGGCGAGCACGCCGCCGCCGTCGCGGATGCGCCGCCATGACCAGCCGCTCGTCGCGCGCGACCCGATGTTCGCGGCCCACGGCGCGATCTGCGCGGGCGTCGGATCCGCGTGGTAGGGCTGCATCGAGGCGACCACCCCGAGCCGGCCGAAGCGGGGCACGTCCGCGTCGTCGATCATCTCGATATGCTCGACCCGGTGCCGGCGGCCGTGGGTGCCGGGAGCCGCGCCGGTGCCATGCGGATCGCCATGCCACGCGCCGTTTGCCGCGGCCGCCCGCTCGAAGGCGTCCAGTGCCATCCGAACCCCGCGGTCACCGATCGCGTGCAGCTCGATTTGCCAGCCGCGGCGATCCGCCTCGGCGACGAACGCATCGAGCTTCCCGGGGGTCCACGCCGGCAGTCCGGTACTGGTGTCGTCCTCGTACGGCTCCAGGACCGCCGCGGTCCGCGCGTCGATGACGCCGTCGACGAACCCCTTGAGGATCCCCGCGTCGAGGTTCGCGCCACCGCGGAGCGGGAAGGCCTGGGCCTCGTACGAATCGAGCCGTTCCCCCCACGCCTCGAGCGTCTGCTCGGGCTCCATGATCAGCGCGCCGCGGAACCGCAGCTCGAGCTCGCCCGAGGCATGGACGCGTTCCCAGAACCCAAGGTCGCTGGGCGACAGCCACGCGTCCTGGACGGCGGTGAGGCCGCTGGCGTGGAGCCCGGCGATCGCACGTCGCACCGAGGCGCGATCCTCGTCCTCGGTCGGCTGCGGGACGATGCGGTCGATGAGCGCCTGGGCCTCCTCCTTGAACGCGCCGGTCGGGTTGCCATCCGCGTCCCGGACGACGACCCCGGCCGGCGGGTCAGGCGTCTCGCGGCTGATCCCCGCGAGGCGCATCGCCGCGGTGTTCGCCCAGCCGGTGTGACCGTCGAAGCAGCTCATCCACGCAGGGCGGTCCCGGACGACGGCGTCGAGCAGCGCGGCGGTCGGCAGCCCGCCCGGAAACGCCGCGTACAGCCAGCCGCGGCCGAGCACCCACTCGTCGTCCGGGTGCGCCTCGGCATGCTCCCGGATGCGGTCCTGGATCCCGCTCGCCGTCTCGAGCGGATAGAGGAGCGCGCCGTTCGCCTCGCGGGCACCGCCGAGGAGGTGGATGTGCGCGTCGTCGAACCCGGGCATCACCAGCCCACCGCGGGCGTCGATCGTCTCCCGCGCGCCGGCCGCGACCTCCGCACCGCCGACCGCGCGGACAACCCCGTCGCCGATGGCCACGGACGTCGCGCCGGGATTCCCGAGGACGGTCGCGTTGACGACGGCGAGATCCGGGTCCATCGGGCGATGCTACGCGGCGCGCGTGGGCGAGGCGGCTGCAAGCGCGCAGCGCGACACGCGCGCGCGGCTGTGACCGGCGGCCCGCGAGCATCGGCGCCGATGGCCCGGCACGGGCCCGGCTGGAGCGATGCGATGACGAACCCGCGTGATCCCGAGGGCCTGATGCCCGATGCCGACGTGTCGGGCGGTCCGGAGGCAGCGGCTCCGTTCGACGATGCGACCGACGCCGCCTCTGGGATGGACCCGCTCCGTGACCGGACCGACGTGGACGAGTTCGGCTCGGACCCGGACATGCGATTCCCGGGCGATTCCGAAGACCCGACAATCTCGACCGCGGACGCGACGGCGAATGCCACCCGTCCGGACGACCCCCGCCACTGAACGAAGCCGCCTCCCGGACGAATGTCCCACGGGGGACGGGGCGTCCCCTTCGCTACGATCAGCGGGTGATCGAGCTCCGCAGTCGTGACGAGGTCGAGGCGATGCGGCCGGCCGGCCGGTTCGTCGCCGAGGTCATCGCCGCCCTTGAGCACGCGGTGCGTCCCGGGGTGTCGCTGCTCGAGCTCGACGCCTTCGCCCACGCCATGATCCGCGAGCGAGGCGCGGCGTCGTGCTACATCGACTACCACCCGTCCTTCGGCGCGATGCCGTTCGGGAAGGTCCTCTGCACGTCGGTCAACGACGCGGTGCTCCATGGCCTGCCCAACGCGTACCGGCTGCGCGAGGGGGACAACGTCGGGCTCGACTTCGCGGCCGAGGTCGAAGGATGGGTGGCCGACTCGGCGATCACCGTCCCTGTCGGCATGCCGCGTCGCGAGGACGCGCGGATGATCGACACCGCGCGGCGGGCGCTCGCCGCCGCGATCGAGGCCGCGCAGGCCGGCAACCGGATCGGTGACATCTCGGCGGCGATCGGCACGGTCATCAACGATGCCGGCTACCCGGTCAACACGTCGTTCGGCGGCCACGGCGTCGGACGCACGATGCACGAGGCGCCGGACGTCCCCAACTGGGGCGAGGCCGGCCGTGGCGCGCAGCTCCGCCCCGGCCTCGTCATCGCGATCGAACCGTGGTTCGTCGCGGGGGACGGCAACATCCGCATCGACGACGACGGGTGGACGATCCGGAGCAGCGACCGGTCACGCGGGGTGCACGTCGAACACACGGTCGCGATCACGGCCGACGGGCCTGTCGTCCTGACCGCCAGAGAGGGCTAGGGCCGGGTCGTCGCGGCGAGCTTCGCGACGAGCGCTCGTCGGATCTCCGGCCATTCGTCCCACACCACCGAGAAGTAGACCGAGTCGCGGACGCGCCCGCTGTCGAGGACGACATGGCGGCGGAGCGTGCCCTCGCGTGTCGCCCCGATCGCGGCGAGCGCCGCCTGCGACCGCACGTTCAGCGCGTCGGTCTTGAACTCGACGCGGTGCGACCCAAGCGCGTCGAACGCGTGGTCGAGGAGGAGGAGCTTCGCCTCCGTGTTGCGGCCCGTCCCGCGATACGCGGCCGCGAGCCACGTGTAGCCCACCTCGAGGCGCCGATGCGCACGCTCGATCGAGTGGAAGCGCGTCATCCCCGCCTCCCGTCCCGATGCCACGTCGACCTGCACGAACGGGATCTCCGCGCCGGTCGATGCTCCCTCGAGCGCGTCATCGAGGTAGGCGTCGAACTGCGCCCGAGTCGTGACGATGTGGCGGGTGAACCGCCAGGTGTCATGGTCGAGTGCGACCGCATGCAGACCCGCGCGGTGCCGCTCGTCGAGCGGCTCCAGACGGACGAGCCGTCCCGCGAGCGTGACCGGCCGAGGGTCGAATGGCGGCGAGGTCCGGCCGATCGGTCGAGGGTCGGGATCCATGGCGGCCGAGTCTACGCGGACACGGGCTATCCTCGGCCAACCGTCCCCGCCCCGACGGGGCAGACCCACCGCGCCGCCCCCGCCGCACCCTCCGGAGGTGTCCGTGCCCGGCTTCGAGCCTGTCGTCAGTCGCTTCCTCGACGAGCTGTTCGAGCTCCAGCCCGATTTCGCGACCCGCACCGGGGACCACCGATTCGATGATCGCTGGCCGGACCTGACCGAGGCAGGCCGCCGGGCGAGGCTCGCATTCGTGGACCGGTGGGAGCGCCACCTGCGGGCGTTGGACGACGCCGGCCTCGATGCGGGCGAGCGGATCGATCGCGATCTCGTCCTCGGTGAGCTCGATCACGCGCGGTTCAACGACGAGGTCCTGCGAGAGGACGCCTGGAACCCGCTGTTGTGGGTATACCTCCTCGGCGGCGGCATCCACCCGCTCCTCGCCCGCGACTTCGCGCCACTCCACCGGCGGCTCGCGTCGGTGGCAGGTCGCCTGGAGGGCGTGGCCGGTGTCATCGACGCGGCCCGGGAGGTCCTGGGATCGCATCCTGAGCGCCCCGTGGCGAGGCTGATGGCGGAGACCGCGGCACGACGCATCGGCGGGGTGGCGTCGCTCGCCGAGGAGGCCGTGGACGCCGGCGAGCGGGCCGCCGCCTCGGGGGACGCCGACGTGGCCGAGATCCTGCCCCGGCTGCGCGCGGCCGCGGCCAACGCGACGGCCGTGCTCGAGGAGACGCGACGGCATCTCGCCGACGAGCTCGCCCCGGCGTCGCCCGGCTCGCCGCTGCTCGGGCGTGACCTGTTCGAGGCGAAGCTCCGCCACACGCTGCGCGACCCTGCTGCGAGGGCCGCGGCGATCCTCGACCGTGCCGAGCGCGACTTCGGTGCCGTCCGCAACGAGATGGTCCGCATCGCGCGTGCGATCTGGTCCGACTGGGTGCCGGACGAGCCGCCCCCTGCCGACGAGGGGATCCTCGTGCGCCGCGTCCTCGACGAGATCTCGACCGAGCACCCGGCGGCGCACGAGCTGGTGACGTGGAGCCGCGACGAGCTCGCGCGGGTGGAGGCGTTCTGCCGGGAGCACGACGTCATCGGCCTCGTCGACGAGCCCCTCGTGATCGACTGGACGCCGGAGTTCCTGCGCTCGTTCGGCGGCGCGATGCTGGACTCGCCCGGCCCGCTTGATCATGGCCAGGCGTCGTTCTTCTCGATCACCCCCGTCCCCGAGGACTGGCCGGAGGACCAGCAGGCGTCGTACCTGCGCGAGATGAACACGCGCCAGATGCAGCTCCTCGTCATCCACGAGGCGGTGCCCGGCCACTACCTGCAGGGCGCGTATGCCAACCACGGCTCGTCCCTCGCCCGGCGCGTGTTCCCGTCGGGGGTGTTCGCGGAGGGCTGGGCGGTGTACGTGACACAGGTGATGCTCGATCGTGGCTACTGCGCCGACGACATGGCGCTGCGGCTCAACCACTGGAAGTTCTACCTGCGCTCGATCGCCAACACGATCATCGACGTCCGCGTCCACACGACAGGCATGACGAGCGATGAGCTCGTGGACTTCCTCGTCGAGCAGGCGTTCCAGGAGCGGGGCGAGGCCATCTCGAAGGACGAGCGGGCCCGACTCTCGTCGACCCAGCTGTCGACATATTTCGCGGGGTCGCTCGGGATGTGGGACCTCGAGCACGAGCTGCGCCGCCGGGCCGCGGTGGCGGCTGGCGCCTCCGCCGATGCGGTCCCCGCGCCGCTGGTCGTCGGCGGATACCCGATGACGCGCGGCTTCGACGCACGGGCGCACCTGGAATCGGTGATCTCGCACGGCGCGCCACCGTTGCCGATCCTCCGGCGGATCCTGCTCGGCGAGGCCTAGCTACCGCGGACGAACCGGACGGCCAGTCCGCTGTTCGCGCATCGGCGAACGCCTTCCGGACGGAGCCTCCGGTTCGACGCCGACGGCCCAGCTCTATGCCCGTCCGCGCCGCGGCGTCATCGCTCCGGCGGCTCGACCCGTGACTCCGACTCGACCGTGCCGGCTGCGTCGGCCGCCCAGTCCCCAGGGGTGACGTCGTCGGGCTCCCGCGATCCCGGTGTGCCACGCGGCGCGCCAGCCCCATCCATCGGACCCGGTGGCAGCCCCGTCGCTCGTGGCAGTCGTGGCGCGGACGCCGGAGGCGGATTGGGATCGGCCAGGACGTCGCGCAGCCGATCGACCCGGTAGCCCGACGCCGCGCCCGCCTCGCGCAGCTGGCGCACAAGGGCGGTCCGCTCCACGGGCCGGACGGCACGCTCCTCCGGCGGCGTGACCACGCGCTCGAGCCGCTCGACCCACGCGACCAGCTCCTCCCACGACTCGCGATGGAACCACTCGACGCCGTTCCAGGCATTGACCCGCAGGAAGCCGCGGACCGACGGCTGCTCGAGCCAGGCTTCGACGAGCCGCGCCGGCCGATCCTCGAGCGGTCCGCCGACGGCAGACGCCAGCGGCAGGTCCACGAGCACGCGCACCCGCTCCGCCGCCCACCAGGCAGCTGCCTCGTCGAGGCCTCGAGCGCGCAGGGCGTCGGCGACGACTGCGGCCAGCCGCAGCTCCTCCAGCCACGCCCGACTCGTCGCGCCGACGGGCGCATCGACCGCGAGCGACCCGATCGGTGCGAGCAGTGCCCACAGCCGGAGCGCGACCGCCTGCGACGGGTCGTCGATCGTGTCGACCACGGGCTGTGCCGCGCGTGCGCTCGCGGCGATCCGGTCGACGGTTCCCGAGACCTCGGCACTCGCGCCCGTCGAATCGGCCACCGCGCGCACGAACCGCTCGACGGTCGCCCGGGACGGGTCGTCGATGACGGCGCGGAGCGCGTCATGGACGGGCGCGAGCTGGAGGTCCCGGAGGGCAGCCTCGAGCGATGGCACGCCGCGCCCGCCCAGCCGCTCGGCCAGCCGCCGCCACACGCCGCTCGAGTCGTACAGCTCCCGCACGTCCCACAACACGCGCGTCTCGTAGGCGCGAAGCGCGACGTGCAGCCCGCGCTCGCGGATCTCCGCCACGGAGCGCAGGTACTCCAGCGCCGAGCGCTGCTCCCGGTACACGATCCAGCGGTCGTCGGCCGTGCCATCGGCGAGCCCCAGGCCCTCCGCCAGCGAGCGTAGGACGAGCCGCCGCGAGCCGTCCGCCTCCTTGATCGCGAACGGGACGGAGTCCCGGATCCACCCCGCGGTCTCCGCGTACCGGTTGTGGTATACGACGAGCGATCGCGACGGCCCGCTCCCGTTCGAGTACGCGAACACGTGCTCGTCCACCCCGCCGCCATCCTGCGTCACGTCGTACAGGAGGAAGTCCCGGGCCTCGGCGAAGTCGGCCCGGCGATGGAGCAGCGGGACGATCTCGCGCTCGTGTCGCGCGACCAGCCAATCGTCGACCGTCTCCTGGGTCGACGCCCGGCGGAACTCCATGCCGTACTTCTCGGCGAAGCCCTCGAACTGGCCGTGCCCGAACATCGGCAGCCCGGGGAGCGTCGCGAGCAGCGTCGCCACACCCACGTACTTGTCGCCCTTCCCGAACTGCTCCACGGCGGTCTTCTCGTCCGGGTTGTTCATGAAGTTCACGTAGCGCTTGAGGATCTCGGGATCGAACTCGAGCGTCTCCTTGAGCACCCGCCGATACCCCGCGTTGTCCTCGTCCCGGAGCATGTGCATGAACGCGCTGTTGTAGACCCGGTGCATCCCGAGCGTGCGGACGAAGTACCCCTCCAGCAGCCAGAACGCCTCGGCCAGCAGGAGGGTGTCCGGGACCTCGGCCGCGACCCGGTCGACGACCTCGCGCCAGAACTCGTCGGGCATGGCGGCATCGAACTCGGCCTGGGTCATCGTCCCGTGCTCGGCGCGTGACGGGATCCCGCCCCCGCCCTCGCCCGGAGCCGGGAACCACAACCGGCGGACGTGCTTCTTCGCGAGCACCATCGCGGCGTCGAAGCGAATGACCGGGAAGCGTCGGGCGACCGCGAGGATCGACTGGATCACCTGCTCCCGCACCGCCGCCTGGCTGAAGTCGAGCTGGGCGGTGTCGTTCCAGGGAAAGCTCGTGCCGTCGTTGCCGTGGTAGATGTACTGCCGCTCGCCGGTGTGCCGGTCCCGGCGCTCGAACACGACGGCCGCGTCGCTGTTGTCCCAGTAGTGGTCCTCGATGCGGACCTCCACCCGGTCGTGGTCGGTCAGGTTCTCACCCTCGAACGTGTACCCCGGGTACGGGGGCTCCGGCAGCGACAGGAACCAGTCCGGGTGCTCGATGACCCAGCGCGAATCGATGCCCATGTGGTTCGGAACCATGTCCGAGGCAAGCCGCAGTCCGCGCTGCCAGGCGCGC
>DATFQL010000283.1:0-7139 GCA_035264305.1 Candidatus Limnocylindrales bacterium
GTCGCGACCGGCGCGGATCACGTGGCGGTCGTCCGCCGACGGCCGGAGGGTCGCTCGCTCGAGGCGATCCTCTCGCCCACCCGGCCCGGATCCCCGACATCCCGCACCTCGCTGCCGTTGACCGAGCTCGAGGACCCCGCCGAGGACGAGGCACTCGTCGAGCTTGCGGTCGCGGCCGCGCGCGGCCGGCGGCTGACGGCCGTTCCGATCGAACCGGACCCCGGCGGCGACCCGCAGCTCGTCCCGCTCGGGATCGCGGCCGACCGCCTCGCGGTCGTATCGGCCGGATCGTCGCGCGAGGGACTCGCGTTCGACCGCTCGCCGGGCGCCGTGGCCGTGGCGTCGGTGCCGGGCGTCGCCTGGTCACGTGCCCGGCATGCCGCGCCCGCTCGCGAGGGCGCGGACCAGCGCATCGCCGACCGCATCGCCGACCGCCTGCGCGCCGCGTACGGGCTCGCCAACGTCGTCGCGGCGCCGCTGCGGGTCAACGGGCGGGTCGAGGGTGCGATCGTGCTGTCGCGCCGCAAGCGCGTTCCCTGGCACGCGTCCTCCGGCCGCATCCTCGAGGCCGCGGCCGTGGAGGCGTCCGCCGCCCTCGCGCGGGTCTACTCGCTCCGCGACGCCGAGGCACGCGCGACGACGGATGCCCTGACGGGGCTGCCGAACCGGCGCTACTTCGACGAGTACCTGGGGCTGCTCGCGAAGCGGCGCCGGGCCGAGGACCGGGTCGGCGTCCTGATGATCGACATCGACCGGTTCAAGAAGCTCAACGACACCTTCGGCCACGCCGTGGGCGACCACGTGCTGCGCGAGGTCGGCCAGGCGATAGCGGGTGCGGTGCGCGAGGACGACGTCCCGGCCCGGTTCGGTGGCGAGGAGTTCGCGGTCCTGTTGAAGAACCCGGGTCCGGATATCGCCGTGGAGGTGGGGGAGCGGGTGCGGAAGGCCGTGTCGGCGCTCGACCTCCGCAAGCTGGGTGTGCCGGGCGTATCGGTGTCAGTCGGCGTGTCGGTGGCGTCGTCGCCCGACAAGCTCCTCGAAGACGTGATCGACGAGGCCGATCAGGCGCTGTACCGCGCGAAGCGTGGCGGCCGCGACCGCGTCGTCGCCGCCTGACGCCGGCGCGCGCCGATACAGCCGGCCCTCGGCCCCCGGTCGCGACAGCGGTCTTCGGAGTGGACGCGCGCTGGCGAGGTGAGGCCGGCGTGCCGCGCGCTACGCTCCTCGCATGCCGAGACGCGTCGCGCGAACTGACCCGCCGCCGAGCGACGAGCCGCCGGTCCTCGCGCAGCCACTGATCGATGCCCCGGGTCTGGACGACTCGCCGCCGCGGGACGACGAGGACGGCGACGAGGCCGACGCGACGCGCACCGTCACGAACGGGGATCTGGCGCGCATCTTCCACGAGATCGGGGACATCCTCGAGGTCAAGGGCGAGCTCGTGTTCAAGACGGTCGCGTACCACCGCGCCGCCGACGCGATCGCCCGGGCCCCGTTCGATGTGGCGGCAACGTACGCCGCCGGGGAGCGCCGCCCGATCCCGGGTGTCGGCCGGGCGATCGCGGACAAGATCACCGAGCTCGCGACGACGGGTCACATGGCGATGTACGAGCGGCTGCGGGCGGAGATCCCGTCGACGCTCGTCGACCTCCTGCGCATCCCGGGGGTCGGTCCCAAGACGGTCCGGATCGTGTGGGAGGCGCTCGGCATCGCGGACCTCGACAGCCTCAAGCAGGCGGCGTCCGAGAACCGGCTGCGGGAGCTCAAGGGGATCTCCGCGAGCACGGAGGAGCGGATCCTCGAGGGGATCGAGAAGCTCGAGACCGCGCCACGCCGGATGCTCATCCACCGTGCCCAGGCGATCAGCGACGACCTCGTCGTGCAGCTGAGCGCCGTTCCCGGCGTCACGCGCCTCGTGCAGGCCGGGTCGCTCCGCCGCCGGCGCGAGTCGATCGGCGACCTCGACCTGCTGGTGGAGACCGCGGAGCCGAATACGGTCATCGACCGGTTCACGCGCCTCGGCGTCGTCGACGGGGTCATCGGCGCGGGCCAGGCGAAGGCGGCCGTGACGCTCCTCCGTGGGCCCCAGGTCGACCTGATGGTCATGCCGCCCGGCGAGGCCGGCAGCTACCTGGTCCACTTCACCGGCTCCGCGGATCACAACATCCGGCTCCGCGGCATCGCCCGTGACCGCGGCTGGAGCCTGTCCGAGAAGGGCTTCATCCGGATCGACGACGAGGGCCGGCCGCTGGCCGGGGATGCCGCCGACCTGCGCACGTTCGAGGACGAGGCCGGGGTCTACGGGTTCCTCGGGCTGCCGTACATCGAGCCCGAGCTGCGCGAGGACCGGGGCGAGATCGAGGCGGGCGTCGAGGACCGGCTCCCGACGCTCATCACGCGCGCCGACCTGCGGGGCGACCTCCACAGCCACTCGGACTGGAGCGACGGCACCCATTCGATCGAGACGATGGCCGAGGCCGCGCGCCGGCTCGGCTACGCCTACCAGGTCTTGACCGACCACTCGCAGGGCCTCGCGATCGCGCGCGGCCTGACGCCGGACCGTGTGGAGCAGGAGCGCGAGATCATCGCCTCGCTCAACGCCCGGTTCGCCGACGAGGAGGCCCGGGGCGACCTGCCGGACGGCGCGAGTCCGACGGGGTTCCGGCTGCTCCACGGCTGCGAGCTGGAGGTGCGGGCCGACGGGAACCTCGACTACGAGGACGACCTGCTCGAGCGTTTCGACCTCGTCGTCGCCTCCGTCCACGTCGCCCGCCGGCAGCCGCGCGCGGAGCTGACGCGGCGGACGCTGAACGCGATCCGGTCGCCCCATGTCGACGTCATCGCGCATCCGTCCGGCCGGATGATCCAGACGCGCGACGACCTGGACCTCGACTGGGACGCGGTGTTCGAGGCGGCCGCGGCGACCGGGACCGCGCTCGAGATCAACGGGTCCCCGCACCGGCTCGACCTTGCCGCCGAGCGTGCACGCCGCGCCCACGAGATGGGCTGCGTGCTGTCGATCGACTCGGACGCCCATCGCACCGAGGAGCTCCACTACGTCCGCTGGGGGGTGGACCAGGCGCGTCGGGCGTGGGTCGAGCGGCGGCACGTGCTCAACGCGCGACCACTCGCCGAGCTCCTCAGCTGGGTCGCCGCGAAGCCCTCGCGCGTGTGAGCGAGGACGTACGATCCGCGGCGATGCTTCCCCGGGATGCCTCGTCGGCGTCAGCCGTCCTCGCCCGCCGCGAGCTCGTCCTCGTCGCCGTCATCCTCGTCGCGTTCACGCGGCTCGTGGAGCCGTCCGATGCGTTTCTGATCTCCGGACTGCTGCCGGTCGTGATCCTGCTCGCGGGCATCGGCGTGTTCGCCGCGGAGCGGAACCGTCGGCCGTTCGACCATCTCCTCGTGCCGGCCGTCCTGACAGGCGGCGCCGGCGCGGCGATCCATCTCGTCCAGCCCGGCCTGGCGCTGATCCCGGCCCTCGGCGGGTTCGCCCTGCTGCTCGACCGGATCCTCGCCCTCGAGATCCGGCTGCTGGTCCAGCAGACGGGGCCGACGAACGCGGACCGTTCCCGGGTCCTCATCGCGTCGGTCGTCACGGCGTTCATCGCCTTCACCGGCGTCGCGACGCTCGTGCCCGGCGGGCTCGCCGAGCCGGCCGGCGCGGCGTCCGGCGTGGGGACGGTCAGCCTGGGCTGGCTCGTCGTCCTCGCCTTCGACGACGCGTTCATCGCGCTGCTCCTCGGGTATCGCCTCGCGGTCCTCCGGTACGGCTCACCCCGCGATGCCGCCCGATCCGCCGTGACCTACGCGATCGTCGTGGCCATCGCGGCCGGCGCCACACGCGCGATCGACACGCCGCGCCTCGTCGGACCGGCCACCCTGACGCTCGTGTTCTACCTGTGGGACGCGCTCCATGGCACGGCGCCTGCCCAGCGACGCCAGCCCGGGTTCCTGCGGGAGCTGGTGCTGCTGGTGGGCATCGGCGTCGTCATCATCGTGTGGAATCTGCAGCTCGCCTCCTGATCGGCCGTCCTCCGCGGGCGGCGTCGCGGCCCGGACCGGACCCGGCTGCGTTTGACGCGCCGGGCACCGGATGCTAGAAACACGTGCCCGCGACCCGCGCCGTCTCTGCGTGTCCCACACCCTGGACCCGTGATCCGCGCGCCGCGCCGACCCACCGAAAGGACGACCGCTCCCGTGACCTTCCCCGAGATCGACGCCGCCGCCCAGACCCCGGCCGGGCAGACCCGCGCCAGGCGCCAGCTTGCCGAGCAGGCAATCGCGCAGGCGACCGGCGCCCAGTGGGCCGACGCGGCCGAGACGAACCGCCGGCTGCTCGAGCTCGGCGCCGACTCCGAGGCCGAGAACCGTCTCGCCAAGGCGCTCTGGGAGCAGGGCGAGCTGGGGGCGGCACGCGAGCACTACCAGAAGGCGCTCGCGCTCGACCCCACCAACCGGATCGCCGAGCGCAACATCGACCGCCTCAAGGTGCTGCTGGTCGAGGCCGGTGAGAAGACCGTCCCCGCCAAGGAGGGCTCGAAGGCCCCCGTCAGCATCTTCGTCGAGGAGACCGGCAAGACGGGCTTCGCCCACCTGACCAACCTCGCCCGCCCGGCCGAGCTCGCGCAGGTCAACCCGGGCGATGCGGTGGAGCTGACGCCCGAAGGCAACCGGCTGATCGCGATCAGCAACGGGGTCCGCATCGGCATCGTCGAGCCGCGGGTCGCCGCCCGCCTGCTCAAGCTGATGGCCGACGGCAACAAGTACCTCGCGGGGGTGACCTCGCTCGGGGACCGCGACGTCCGCCTCATCATCCGCGAGGTGTTCCAGGACCCCCGCAACTACGGCAAGGTCTCGTTCCCCACCGCGGCGAAGTCCACGGACCTCCGCCCGTACACCAAAGGGACCCTCGTCCGCGAGGACGAGGATCTCGAGGACGATCTCGAGGACGACATCGAGGACGAGGAGATCGAGAACCTCGACCGCGTCCTGCCGCCCGAGGAGACGACGGACGAGGCGTTCGTCGAGGAGACCGACGAGCTCGAGGAGTCGTAACCGCGGGTCCGTGACGCCGCGGGCCGCTGCGCGCGGCGCGCCGTCGCCGGGTGCGACAATCGGGACCCATGGCGGGTCGAGCGCTCCTCCTGCGGGCCGAGCCGGGGTTCAGCCTCCCGGCGTTCGAGCGCTTCGCGCCGCCGCCCCCGCCGGCGCTCGTCACGGCCCGCCTCGACGCGAGCTCGCAGCCCGGCGAGATCGTGCTCGACCTGTTCGGTCGCGGCGGCTGGGTCGCGCGCGCCGCGATCGACATGCGGCGCAGGGCCATCAGCCTCGAGTCCACGCCCCTCGACCGGCTGCTGGCCGAGATCGTCCTCCGCCCGCCCGACCTGCGTCATCTCGATGCCGCCGTCCAGGCGCTGGGTGCGTCCTCCCGGCGCGAGTCCAGCCTCAAGGCGTCGATCGCCGACCGCTACGCCAGCCGCTGCGCGACCTGCGACCGTCCCGTCGTCCTCGACGAGCTCACCTGGAGCACGGAGGGGAAGGACGATGATGGACTCGCCCGGCCGCCACAGCCGATCCGCAAGCACTATCGATGCACCGTGTGTCGCGACCAGCTGGGAGGCGGCGAGCAGCGCCAGGCGCCGCTCGACGCGGACGACATGGCCCGCGCCCGTGACCCCGAGGGGCTCGAGCTCCGCGGGACGCTCGCCGGCCGGTTCCCGGTCCCTGACGGCGGCGGCGACCTGCCCAACGAGCTGCTCGGCCTCCACACACCTCGTCAGCTGTCGGCGTTCGGCGCGATCCTCGAGCGGATCGAGGAGGATCTCCGGGCAGCACCGATCGAGGCCGGCCTCCGGCTGGCTCTGCTCCACGCGCTCGCCCCCGGGAGTCGCCTCGCCACGTCCCCGGGCCGGCTCGCACCGCTGCGGATCGCGAACGGGCACGTGAAGCCGCCCGGCGCCGCCCAGTGGCGGGAGCGCAATCCCTGGCTCGCGTTCGAGGACGCGGTCCGGATCGTGCGCGGCTTCATCCAGCGGCTCGAGAGTGGGGCATGGGGCCCCGTCCCGGCGCGGCTGGGCGACGATCTCGCGAGCCTCGTCGACGGGACTTCCTCGGCGGTCATACGGCAGTCGACTCCGGCCGCGATCGGCGCGCTCGAGATGGAGGCGGAGCACCTCGCGCGCAGCGGGGCGCGGCCACGCATCCGGCTGGTGCTCGGGATGCCGCCACTCCGCCTCGTCGCGGATCGTCTCGCGTGGGCGTACCACGGCACGGCCTGGGTCCTCGGGCGTGACGCGGCGGCCTCCCTCCCCCTCGAGCCGCTGTTCGGTTCGCCGGCGCGGCCGTCGTGGGGCTCGCAGGCCGCGGCCATCACCCGCAGCCTCCGTGGCGTGGAGCCGGTGCTCGCCCGCGACGCGCGGATCGTGTTCCTGCTCGAGAACGCCGGGATCGAGAGCCTGGTCGCGACCGTGCTGGGCGGGGTGACCGCGGGGTACCGCCTGGCCTCGGCCCGGGTCCCCGAGGCGGGTGCGGAGCAGGTCGGCGTCGTCGAGCTGGTGCCGCCCGGTTCCGGGGCGATCCCCGGTGGTCCGCGGACGCGCGCGAACGTCGCGCTCGATCCCGTGCCGGGCGGCGCGGGCGACCCCGACGTCGCGCCCGCCGATCGGCTGTTCGCGCCACCGGAACGGCTGGTGGACGCGCCGTTCTCGGCCCAGGACGCCAGCCGCGCCGTCGTCGAGGCGGCCGTCGAGGTGCTGAAGCTCCGCGGCGAGCCCGTGACGCAGCCGGGTCTCGTCGGGGAGATCCTCGTCGCGCTGGACCGGGCAGGACACCTGCGCCGGCTCGTCCGACGCGCCGAGGATGGCGACGCCGACCCGGGGCGAACCGAGGCGCAGGTCGACGAGCAGCTCGATCAGCTGGTCGCGCTCGTCGGGAGTGCGCTCGACGCTGCGGACGGGCGCCGGCTGACGAAGGTCGGCGACGATCGCTGGTGGCTGAACGACCGCATCGACCGGGACGCTGCCGCGGCGCCGCTCGCCGACCGGGTCGAGTGGGCCGTGTACAGCCTCCTCTCGACCGCCGGCCCGATGTCCGAGGACCAGTTCCTCGAGCGGATCGCGAACATGTTCGCCGGGCCC
>DATFQL010000284.1:0-3808 GCA_035264305.1 Candidatus Limnocylindrales bacterium
AGCGGCGATCTGCCCAGAGGCACCACCGGGCGTCGCGTCACGAGACGGCGCCGCCGGGCGGACGAAGGCGGCGATGAGCGTCACGACCAGGAGGAGGACGACAGCGGTGGTCGCCGCGACCAGCAGGGATCGATCGCTCGCGTAGACCGGCACACCGCCACGAAGCTGCGGCATCGCGAGTCGGAGCGAGGGCTTCCGGAGCCGGACGGAGGGCCTGGAAACTCGGACGGACGGCATTGGACGTCTGACCGAAGGCATGGCTGGGAGCGAGGGCATCGCCGCGCGGATGGACGGCATCGCAAGCCGGACGGACGGCATCGCACGTCTGACCGAAGGCATGGCCGGGAGCGAGAGCATCGCCGCGCGGATGGACGGCAGCCCGGCGTCGCGCCTCCGGCTCGCCGTTCCGGTGCACCCCGTGCAGGCCTCGTCCGTCCTGCAGTGACTGCACGTCAGCCTGCCGCAGTTCTGACACCACCCGAAGCCTGAATGCCGCGAACGGGACCCTGCCCGCCTCGACCGCACTGCGCGCCGGCCGCACACCTCGCAGAACAGCGCAGGCGCCGCTCGACCAACCATCTATCGCCTCAACTGGCCCGCGCCCGATGCGTTCTTGCAAGGGTTCGGGGTCGCAATTCGGGGATCAATGGTCGTGGCGCTTCCTAACCTCCACCCTGCATCATCGCAGGAGAATGTCATGCCGGGCTTGCTGTTGCCACGTCGTCGGGGCGCTTCGCGCCGGATCGCCGTCGCGGTGCTCGTCGCGGCCGCATCCGTCGGCATGTCGGTCATCCCGGGTCCGGTGGGCCTGATCCGGACCGCCGAGGCCACCGACGCCACGCCGCTTCCGGCCTGGCAGTGCACGATCCCCTCGGCACAGGACGCCGATGCCCGTCCGGCGACCGGTCTCCGGATCGCGCTCGCCCGTCTGCTCGGAGAGCACGCGTACCTGCTGATGGAGTCGATGCGCGCGGCGGCACGAAACGAAGGGGAGGCGGCTGCCGTCGAGGCCTCGCTGGACGCGAACAGCGACACGCTCGGGAAGGCCGTGTCGTCGGTCTACGGAGCTGACGCCGGAACCGCCTTCCGCGCGTTGTGGGAGCGCCACGTCGTTGCCGCGCTGGACTACGCCCGGGCAACCGCTGCGGGCGACGCGGCCGGTGCGAAGTCGGCGACGGACGAGCTCGAGGCATTCCAGACGGCGTTCAACGAGTTCCTCGCGAAGGCCAACCCGAAGCTCGATGCGCACGCCGAGGAGGCGGCCGTCCAACTGCACCTGGAGCACGTGCAGCACTTCGCGGCCGGCGACTTCGCCGCCGCGTACGAGTCGGCTCGGCGGGCATATGGCCACATGTTCGACCTGGGCGACATGCTCGCCCGCGCGATCGCAACCCAGTATCCCGACCGCTTCCCGGACGTGGCGGTTGCCTTCAGTCCCGCGTCCGAGCTGCGGGTGTATCTCGACCGGCTCCTCGGCGAGCACCTCATCCTCGCCGCGGAGGCGATGCGCGCCACCATCGCCGATGCCCCGGACGTCGCCGCGGCTCGGCAGGCGCTCGACGCGAACGCGAAGGATCTGCGAGACGCGGTCGCGAGCGTCTACGGTGAGAAGGCAGGCACCGCGTTCGGCGAGGTGTGGACCGCGCACCTCGTCGCCTATCTCGACTACGTCGAAGCTGTGCGCACGGGCGACCAGGCGCGCATCGATACCGTCCGGCAGACGCTCGAGGCGTACGGAAAGGTCTTCGGCGACTTCATGGCGAACGCGAATCCGAAGCTGACGTCGGAAGGGGTGTCGGAGCTCATCTCGAGCCACACCGCGTCGCTCGTCCAGATGGTCGACCAGTACCGTGCCGAGAACTACCCGGCCGCGTACGCAACCGCCTCCGAGGCGTACGTCCACATGTTCGACGTCGGCGATGCCCTGGCGGGCGCGATCGCCGCGCAGTTCCCCGACCGGTATGCCGATGTCGCCGAGCTGCCGCGGACCGACACCGGACCAGCGCCAGACCACGCGCCGATGGGCGCACCGAGTCGCGCCAACGGCTGGTGGCGCGCGCGCTAGGACCCGGGCCTTGCGCGCCATCGCGCGACAGCGAGCGACGCGGATGCGGATCGGCGCAGCGGGTTCGCGCTATTGCGGCCAGGCGAGGACCATGATCCGGACCTCGGTCATGTCCTCGATCGCCCAGCGCAGCCCTTCGCGTCCGAGCCCGGAGTCCTTGACCCCGCCGTAGGGCATGTTGTCGATCCGGTAGGTCGGCACGTCGTTGATGATGACCCCGCCGACCTCGAGCTCGTTGAAGCCCTTCCACGCGGCGCCGAGGTCGGAGGTGAACAGGCCGGTCTGGAGCCCGAAGAACGAGTCATTGACCGCCGCGATCGCCTCGTCGAGCTCGCGGAATTTGAACGCGACGACGACGGGGGCGAACGCCTCGTTCGAGCACACCTGCGCGTGGACCGGGACGTCCGTGAGGACCGTGGGCGGGAAGAACGCCCCGTCAGCCGTGCCGCCCGCGAGGACCTGGCCACCGAGCGCTCGGGCCTCGTCGACCCACTGCTGGGTCCGTGACGCGGCCTTCTCGTCGACCATCGGCCCGACGTCGGTCGTCGGGTCTGCGGGATCGCCGAGCTTGAGCGCCGCGACACCGGCGAGGAACTGTTCCATGAACGGGTCCCAGATGTCCTCGTGGACGAACATCCGCTGGACGCTGATGCACACCTGCCCGCTGTACGCGAACGCGCCGACGAGCGTCCGCTTGACGGCCCAGCCGAGGTCCGCGGACTTGTCGACGACGACCCCGGCGTTGCCGCCGAGCTCGAGGACGACCTTCTTCTTGCCGGCCCGCTCCTTCATCCGCCACCCGACGGACGGGCTGCCGGTGAAGCTGAGCAGCTTGAACCGCTCGTCGCTCACCATCCGGTCGCCGAGCTCTCGGCTCATCGGCAGGATGCTGACGGCGCCCTCCGGCACGCCGGCCGCATCGAGAATCTCGGCGACGGCGAGCATGACGAGCGGGTCCTTGGACGGAGGCTTGAGCACGATCGGGTTGCCCGAGGCGATGGCGGGCGCAACCTTGTGCGCCGCGAGGTTGAGCGGGAAGTTGAACGGGCTGATGCCCGCAACCGGACCGATCGGGAAGCGGCGCGTGATGCCGACGCGGTCCTTGGAGCTGGCCATCAGGTCGAGCGGGATGACCTCGCCGTACTGGCGCTCCGCCTCCTCCGCACCCAGCCGGAACGTCAGCGTCGCGCGGTCCACCTCGGTGAGCGAGTCGCGGATGGGCTTGCCGGCTTCGGCCGCGATCAACGCGCCGAGCTCCTCGCGCCGCACCTTGATGCCGGCGCTGACCTCGCGCAGGATCCGGCCGCGCTCGTACGCCGGCATGACGCGGGTCACCTCGAACGCCTTGACCGCCGCCTCGACCGCCTGCTCGTACTGCGCCTCCGTCGCCTGGTACGTGGCGCCGGCGAGCTCTCCCGGTCGCGCCGGGTTCTCGATCTCGAGGATCTCGGGCGAGTCGACCCACGAGCCGGCGAGGTAGATCGGATGCGGCTTGACGCCGGCGACGGTGGCCATCGGTGGCTCCTGGGTTCGTGCGATCGGGTGCGATGGTGCCCGCGGGCGGGCAGGACGCGATTCTAGGCCCTGTGGCCCGGGTTCAGCCCGCGACGGCTCGCAGGATGGCCGCGACCTGCGCCTCGTCCGCCAGCCGCGGGCTGTTCGCGATCGCGAGGTCTGCCACCGCGTCGGCCGCAATGACGGGGATCAGCGCCTCAGGGACGCCGAGGTCGGCGAGGCTCGGGC
>DATFQL010000285.1:0-2349 GCA_035264305.1 Candidatus Limnocylindrales bacterium
GTCGGCAACGGGCCGTTCATCGCGCGCGCCCGCCGAGCTCGCAAGCTGATCGGTGGCGGGATGCGCCAGGCGGGAGTCCTCGCGGCGGCCGGACTCGTCGCGCTGGGCCGTGGGCCGGAGGGCGACGGCGGCATGATCGGGCGGCTCGCCGAGGACCATGCGAACGCTCGGCGCCTCGCGGCCGGACTCGGGCAGCTCGACGGGATCCGCTCGCCCGGTGGGATCGCCCAGCCCGAGGCGCTGGGTGAGCGCCTCGATCCGAGGCACATCGCCACCAACTTCGTCCTGTTCCGGGTCGACCGGGACCGCGCCGCATTCCTCCGTGCGCTCGAGGCGCGCGGGGTGTTGCTCGTCCCGTACGCCAACGGGCAGGTCCGCGCCGTCACGCACCACGGCATCACGGCAAACGACATCGACCGTACCGTCGCGGCGGTGGCCGATGCGCTCCGGGAGACCGCGCCCGCTCGGGCAGACCACGTCGCACCGAGTGCCGTCTGAGCGCCCCCACGGGGGCCCGTCACCCGTCCTGGCAGGGGCGCCCAACCACCCACGAGTCCTCGAGCGATCGCGCCCGGGAGCAGGGATGACGGAGCGGCTCCCCGGCGTGCATCTCCCGCGACCAGAGCCGGCGACCGACGCGGGACCGCTTGATGACCTGTTCTACGGGCTCGTCGAGACGCGTGTCCGGCGCCTGTTCGAGGACAACCCGGCGTTGGCGTCGCAATTCGGCGTACACACCGAGGATCACCGGCTGGGCGACGCCAGCCGTGATGCTGTCCTCGAGGAGATCGCAGCGGATCGGGCACACCTTTCGGCGGTCGAGGCGCTCGACGACGCGGGCCTGTCGCGCGCCGTCCGGTTCGAGCGAGATCTCGAGGTCCACAACGTCAGGCTCACGCTGTTCGAGACCGACGAGGTCCGGAGCTGGGAGCGCGCCGGGACCGCGGCGGGTGTGATCGGCGACGCGGTGTTCCTCCTGTTCGCGCGGGGTGCGCGCCCGCTCGCCGAGCGGCTCGAGCGGATCACCGACCGGCTCGAGGCCGTCCCCGCGTTCGTCGACGCCTCGCGGTCACGCCTCATCGGGCCGCCGGTCAGGATCTGGCAGGAGGTCGAAGCGCGGTACGCCAAGGACCTGCCGTCGCTGTTCGCGGACGTGCTCGCCACGGCCGAGACCACGCTCAGTCCGGTCGCCCTGAGCCGCATGCGCCGGGCGATCGACGCCGCGAACACGTGCCTCGAGGACTACGGCGGCTGGCTCCGCGACGGCCTCGCGCGAGCGACCGACGACTGGCCGATGGGCCGCGAGCGGTACGACGAGCTCGTCCGCCTCCGTGCGTTCGGCGACCTCGACACGGACACGATCCTTCGGATCGGCGAAGAGCAGCTCGCGCTGAGCCTCGAGGCCCGCCGTGCGGCCGCCCGCGAGATCGATCGAGACGCCGACCTGCCCACCGTCATCGACCGCCTCAAGAACGATCACCCGGCCACCTTCGCCGAGGCCCTCGACGGCTACCGCGACGCGATGCGCCGTGCTCGCGCGCACATCATCGAGCGCGGGGTCGCGACGATCCCCCACGACGAGCACGTGGAGGTCATCGAGACCCCGGAGTACCTCCGGACCGTGATGCCGTTCGCGGCGTACTACGAACCGGCCCGGTTCGACGACGATCAGCTCGCGCTGTACATCGTGACCCCTGACGTCGACGGCGATGCGAATGCGATGCGCGAGCACTACTGGGCCTCGATCTCGAACACGAGCATCCACGAGGCGTACCCGGGTCATCACCTGCAGCTGACGATGGCGTCGCGCCACCCGAGCCTCACCCGGATGCTCACCGACGCCCCGGAGTTCGTCGAGGGTTGGGGGATGTACAGCGAGCAGCTCATGCGCGAGGAGGGCTTCGACGACGGCCCGGCCTTCCGCGCGGCGATGTACACCGACGTCGTGTGGCGGGCGTGCCGGATCATCCTGGACATCCGGATGCACCGGGGCGAGCTCAGCGCGGACGAGGCGACCGATTTCCTCGTCGAGCACACGATGTTCGAGCCGGCGAATGCCCGCGCCGAGGTGCGACGCTACACGTACACGCCGGGTTACCAGCTCAGCTACCTGCTGGGCAAGGTGCTGATCCTCGGCCTGCGCGAGGAGGAGCGGCGCCGGCTCGGGGCCGGGTACGACCAGCGGCGTTTCCACGACACGCTGCTCCGCAACGGGTCGCTGCCGATCTCGTTCCACCGCCGGCTCCTCCGCGGCGCCGGCGCCTGACGTGGACGTCATTCCGTCGATCGACGTCGAGAAGGGCCGCTCCCGGGTGGTGTACTGGCCGGGCGCGTCAGCGGGAATTGGCG
>DATFQL010000286.1:0-8610 GCA_035264305.1 Candidatus Limnocylindrales bacterium
GGCGCGAGGCGTCGTTCGGGATCGCGAGTCGTCACTCGACGACCTCACCGGGCAGCGTCCCGAGGGCCTCCGCGAGTGCGATCCACTCGCCGACCCCGAGGGTCTGCGGGCGGCGGTCACGAGCGATCCCGCACGCCGTGAGGGCGGCATCGACCCGGTCCGCGTCGACGGGGAGCTGGCGGGTGAGGACGTTGTGGAGCATCTTGCGGCGTTCCCGGAACCCCGCCTGGACGACGCGCCACAGCCGGTCCTCGGCGGCGCCGTCCAGCCGGTCGTCGTCCGGGTACGGCTCGAGGACGAGCACGGCGGATTCGACCTTCGGCGCCGGTTCGAACGCCTCGCGGGGGACGCGGAACGCCACCCGCGCCCGGGCGTGGTACTGGACGAACACGGACAGGTAGGACATCTCCCCGGGCGCCGCGGAGACCCGCTCGGCGACCTCCCGCTGGACCATGAGGACGAGGCGCTCGGCCCGGGGAGCGCCGCCCAGCAGCCGGTGCAGGATCGGGCTCGTGATGTGGTACGGCAGGTTCGCGACGACGTCGTACGGCGGCGGACACAGGCGGACGAGATCCTGGTCCAGGGCATCGCCCTCGACGATGCGGAGCTGCTCGGTCGCGAGCTCATCCGTGAACGATTCGCGCAGCTGCGCGACGAGGCCGCGGTCGAGCTCCACCGCGGTGACGTCCGCGCCGGCGGCGAGCAGCCCACCGGTGAGGAACCCGAGGCCCGGGCCGATCTCGAGCACGAACCGGCCCGGCGTCGGCGCCGCCTCCGCGAGGATGCCCTCGAGCACATCGACGTCGGCGAGGAAGTTCTGCGACAGGTTGTGGCGTGCCCGGAGCCCGGCCTCCCGGAGCCGCCGCCGGACGAACAGCGGATCCAGTCGGAGGTCGCTCACGCGCCCGGCCCTCACGTCGTCCCCGGTCATCCGCGGCTGACCCTCGCGAGCGGCCACGTCGGCGCCGCATCGAGCGCGAGCGTCGCGAGGTCCCCCACGGCCAGCCGTCGCGCGCCGGCGGCGCCGATCATCGCGCCGTTGTCGGTGCACAGACCCGGCCGGGGCAACGTGACGCGGATGCCCCGAGCCGCGGCGCCGGCTTCGACCCGGGCGCGGAGCTGGGCATTTGCGGCCACGCCCCCGCCGAGGACGATGCCGCGTGCCGCCGTCGCCTCGGCGGCCCGGAGGGTCTTCGTGGCGAGCACGTCGACGACGGCATCCTGGAAGCCCCACGCGAGCGCTGCGAGGAGGTCGTCGGGCAGCTGCGCGTCGGGGTCGTCGGGCGCGATGCCGGCCTCCGTCCGCGCCTCCGCGATGATCCGCCGCGCCGCCGTCTTGAGGCCCGAGAAGCTGAAGTCGTACGTGTCGCCCATCCACGCGCGCGGGAACACGCGGTCGTGCGCCCTCGCGCGCTCGGCGGCCGCGCTCATCGCGGGGCCGCCCGGGTAGCCGAGGCCGAGCAGCCGGCCGACCTTGTCGAACGCCTCACCCGCCGCGTCGTCCACGGTCGTCCCGAGCAGCCGGTACGTCAGGTGGTCGCGCATCTCGACGAGGAACGTGTGGCCGCCGGACACGACCAGGCCGACGAGCGGGAACACGGGGGCGTCGCCGGCGTCGTCCGCGGGATCGAGCAGCCAGCCTGCGTACACGTGGCCCTCGAGGTGGTTGACCCCGACGAGCGGCTTGCGATGCGCCCAGGCGAGCGCCTTGGCGAAGTTGATCCCGACGAGCAGGGAACCCGCGAGGCCGGGGCCGCTCGTGACCGCGACCGCGTCCACGTCGTCCACGCCGGCCCCGGCCGTCGCGAGGGCCTCGTCGAGGACGGGGACGATCCACCGGAGGTGCGCCCTCGCGGCGACCTCGGGGACGATCCCGCCGGTGGGAGCGTGGAGCGCCACCTGGCTCGCGACGACGTTGGCGTGGATGCGTCGGCCATCCTCCACGAGGGCGATCCCGGTCTCGTCGCACGACGACTCGACGGCGAGGACGAGCGACCCGCTCACACGACGCCCTGGTCCGATCCCGCCCCGGATGCGGCCCGGGGAGGCTGGGCGGGGCCGAGCGTGACGTCGGGCCGGCGGTCCGGCGGCGGCGCCTCGTCGAGCGCGGCGCGCAGACGGGCGATGCGGTCCTTCATGTGCGCGCCGGTGAGTGGCTCGGTCGTCATGATCAGCGCGTCTTCCTGGTTGTCGCTGTAGTACCGGGGGCGGATGCCGACGGGGCGGAAGCCGTACTTCTCGTACAGCCGTCGAGCGGCCAGGTTGGACAGGCGGACCTCGAGGGTCGCCTCACGCGCCCGGCGGCTGAGGGACAGGTCGAGCAGCGAGAGGAGGACGCGCTCGCCGATCCGGCGGCGGCGAAACCGGGGGTGGACCGCGAGCGTCGTGACATGTGCTTCATCGACCATCAGCCACACGCCGCCGTAGGCGATGACCTCGTCGTCGATCGCGGCCACGAGATACGCGGCGAGCGTGTTCGACTCGAGCTCCTGGCGGTACGCCTGCGGCGGCCACGGCGACGTGAACGAGGCACGCTCGATCTCCTGGACCACGGGCAGGTCCCCCGCGGTCATGGGTCGGATCCGCAGGACGGGCGTCTCGAGCGTGGTCACGCGCGCAGTCCCGCGGGGTCGCGGACGCCCTCGAACGAGATCGCGGCATCCGATACGCCGGCCCGCACGCCACGTGGCAGCGTGACGTACTCGGGCACGAGGGTGGCGATGTCGTCCGTGTCACCTGCGGCGAGGCGCGCTGCGCCGGCGGTGAGGAGCGCCGCTCCGAGCCCGGTGAGGGCCGCCTCGCCTGCGGCGACCGCCTCGTCGGGAGCGCGGCCCTCGAGATCGACGGCGAGGATCGTCTCGCCGGGCCGGAGCTCGAGGGCCTCGCCCGCGGGCAGGAGCATGGGCGGTTCGCCACCGCGGGTCAGCAGGCGATCGGACGGGCCGGCGGGCTGGAGCACGACGCGGTTGCCGTCACCCGCGGCGGCGAGCAGTGCGAGCGCCGTCCCGACGCCCACGATCGGCACGTCGCGGGCATGCGCGACGCCCTTCGCGGTCGCGATGCCCACACGCAGGCCCGTGAACGCGCCGGGGCCCGTGCCGACGACGATCCCGGACACCGCCTCGAGCGTGGTACCCCCTTCCGCGAGCAGTGCCTCGATCCGCGGCAGCAGCTCCTCGCCGTGGCGGTACCCGGCGATCCACGACTGCTCGGCGCGGATGCGGCCGTGTGCGTCCCCGAGTGCGATGACGGCCCGCGTCGTTGCCGTGTCGATGACGAGGACGAGCGCCCCGTCCCGGGTCATCCGGCCGCCTCCAGGAAGCGCTGATACCCGGGATCCGCCGTGCGCAGCGAGATCCGGCGAGGCTCCTCGCCGGTGCCATCGATGCGCACGTCGAGGCGAGCCACGGGAAGGGAGGATCCGAGCCGCTCCGCCCATTCCACGAGCACCACGCCGCCCGCCTGACGGTCGTCGAGGAGCCCGCCCGCGAGCGCGTCCTCGGCGTCCGCGAGGCGGTACAGATCGAGGTGGAACAGCGGCAGGCGGCCCTCGTACTCGGCCATCAGGACGAACGTCGGCGACGCGACCATATCGGTGACCCCGAGTCCCGCCGCAAACCCCTTCGCGAGCTGCGTCTTGCCCGCCCCCAGATCGCCGATCAGGCAGACGAGGTCACCGGGCCGCGCCGCGATGGCGAGCCGGCCGCCGAGCGCGCGCGTGGCGGCGGCGTCGTCCGTCACGGTGACGAGCTCGGAGACGACCGGGGTGGCCATCGTCCGAGGGTAGCCGAACGCATGCGGCGGCGCGCCGTTCCGGTTCCGCGTCGCTCAGACGAGGCGCTCGAGGTCGCCGAGTGGCAGGTCCGCGGGCGGTTCGCCATCGATGGCGACGCGCGCCGCCTCGAGCCACACGTTCGACGCGAACCGGCGCAGGCCGACGAGACCGAGCACCCGGCCCTCGGCTCCCGCCGCCGCACCGCTTCGCACGTGCACCCAGTCGGGAGCGATGCGCGGCAGCTCCGCCTCGGTCGCCTCGAACACGAGCGCGGGTGGGTCGACGAGGAGCGTGACGTCTCGCCCGGCGAGCACCTCGAGGAGGGCCGTCACGGGCGTCGGGATCCGGCGTCGGGTCGCCCCGAGGAGGACGAGGACGCCGAACGGCGGCGCCGGTTGGAGCGCCGCCCGCTGCCGTCGCTCGCTCGCCTGGAAGTCACGCAGCTCCTTGCCCGGCAGCGAGGCGACGACGATGCCCCGCACGCCCATCGCCCGCGCCCGGGTGAGCGCCTCCGCGTCGATCCGGGACCCCACGACGAGGATGCTCCCCGCCCGGCCGACGTCGATGCCGCCCGGCCGAAGCTCGCCGAACGGGTCCGTCGCGAGCTCCAGGCGTCCATGCGCCGGCGATCCCGCCGCGAGCGAGCCGCTGAGCGCGAGGCCGGACGGCCGGACGCTGATCTCGGCGCCCCGAAGGACAGCGGTCACCGTGCCCCCGACCGGGGAGGGAACGACATCCCGCTGGTCGCCCGTCGCGAGCCGCCACTTGTCCTTGCTCCCCGGAACCGGTGCGAGGAGCTCGCCCTCGGGCGAGCGGTCCGGCCGCCGCCGACCAGCGGCCGCCGGAGGCGTCCAACGAGCCCCTGCCTCCGGGCCTGCGTCGGACGGAGCGATCGTCACCTCGGACACCCGGCGGTCCCGGAGGCGCTCGAGCAGCCCCTCGCCCGGCTGGACGGTGGATCCGGGCTCGACGAGCGGGTTGTCCCCGGGCTGGAGCGCGAACCGCGTCTCGAGCTCACGGTCGACGAAGTGGCGGACCGGGATCTCGGCGAGCCACGCGGGCGCGCCACCGGATACGGTCAGGCGAGACTGCGTCATCGTGTCGCGCTCACGAGTCGAGACGGGCTCACGCGTCGAGAGGGGCTCACGCGTCGAGCCCGGCCCACAGCGCCGCCTGCCATGCCGTCAACAGGTCGCGCCGCCGCTCGAGGCGGTCGGGCAGGCGCAGCGGAACGTCCCGGAGGTCGACGAGCAGGCCGCCGAGACCTCCGGTCACCTCCATCGCGAAGTGGCGCGCCTTGGGACCCAGCACCACCGGATCCTTGAACCGCAGCTCGACGACGGCCCGCTCCCCCGGAGGGAGGTCGACGAGCTCGAGTCCGCCAGGGACGAGGTCCAGCTCCGTCTCACCGACCGAGCCCCGAACCGCGAGCCGTCCGACGGACTTTCCCGAGCGCAGCCCCGCCGGCATCACGACGGTCCCGAGGGGCACGAGCAGCTCGTCACGCAGGTCGGCGACGACGCGACGTCGCTCCTCCTCGTCCTCGATCATCCCGAGCGGCGCCAGCAGTCGCGCATGGTCGTGGCCGAGCGCCCGGATCCCGGGCCGCCGGAGCACGTCGGCGAGCGCCAGCGCGACGGCGGGGCCGGGAGCCACGCTCCAGGCGCCGCCGGCCGCGATCGCCACGTCGGGCGCGGGCGCGCGCGCGCGGTCCATCCAGGCGGTCGCGTCGAGCAGGCGGCGGACGGCCGCACGGGCGGCAGCAAGCCGGAGCAGCGCACCGTCGCCCGCGGCGTCGCCCCACGGCGTCACGGCGAGCTCGCGAAGGCGGTCGCGGACACGCAGCCGGTCGAGCGGGACGGTCAGCCACGCGGTGATCGCGTCGAGATGGGCGTCGCCGAACGCGCGCGGCAGGAGCGCGGCGTCCGCGACGGTCGCCGACGTGACGGTTGCGCCGCCGCCGGCCACGGGCGCGGCGTGGACACGGGTCCCGGCCGACTGGCCGATCTCGACCAGCTCGAGGCGACGTCCGAGGACGTCCGCGAGCGTCCCGACCGCGACGCCGAGCGACCGGTGCCCGTCCGCCTCCCCGCCGCGGAGCGTCGCGAGCAGGTCGCGGAGCGCCGATCCATCACCGTGCGTGGGCGATGGACCGAGGAGGGTCGCCCCGGGACGACCGGGCGGGATCGCAACCTCGTAGCGGCCGCCGGGGCTGGCCAGCCCGCCCGCGAGGACGATCGCGAGGTCGGGGCGCCGCTCAGCCGCGGCCACGAGGATCGACGTCAGCTCGCGAAGGAGGGGCCGCTCGTCCCCGCCCGGCGGCTCCCCCGCGCCGGCCAGCACCGCGGTGATCCGCGGGTTCGCGAGGGTGGTCGCGACCGCGAGGATCTCGGCGGCGTCGAGCACCACACGGTGGACCCGCCAGCCGGCGGCGGCGGCCGCCGCCGCGAGCGGGACCTGCTGCCGGTCGGTGGCCGCGACGACGGCGATCTCCGGTGGCGGCGTCGTCTCGCACGCGACACGCGGCAGGGCGTCCGCGCCTCGCGGGTCATGGAGGGAGAGCTCACGTGCGAGGTCCGGGTCGGCCTCGGCGAGCCGCCGGCGGAGCCGCTCCAGGAGGGCGTCCGTCCCGACGCTCGCGGGCGCCGCGGTGGTCCCGACGAGGCGCCAGTGGCCGGCGACGCGGCCGACGAGCGAGACGGCGACGGTCGCCGTGCCGCGGTCGACGGCGGCGAAGGCGCGCGGCTCGGTGCTCACCCGGCCGATGCTACCAGCGCCCGGCGGCGTCCCCGACGGGGTTGGGACTCAGGCGTCCCAGGTGTCCGATTCGTCGAGCTCCTCGAGGCGGTCGATCAGTGCCTCGATCCCGACGTCGTCCTGCAGCAGCTCGCTGGCCGACGGCGTCTGGCCGCCGAACAGCTCGCGGAGCACGGGGTCGAAGAACAGCATCGCGGGCGCACCGAGCGGCCGGTAGGGCCGGCTCGCTTCGAGGAAGTGGACCGCCGGTCCCGTCAGCCCACGCAGCCGGATCTCGCGCGCGACCGTCTCGACGAGGGCATCCCGGCGCTCGTCGACAGGCTCCATCGAGAAGCTCACGCGCGCTCCCCGGGAGCGTGCGGGCCATCGGCCGGCGAGACCGGCGGGAGCGTGGGGATGGGCGGGACCGGGGGGATGGGCGGGATGGCCGGGTCGGCGCCGGTGACGCCCGTCGAGCCGACGAGCGGCCGCACGGGAGCGGGCTCCCCCGCGGACAGCGCCGCCGCGAACGCCTCGTATGCCGCCGCGCCGCGGAGCGCGAAGATCACGTGCTCGACGGACGAGGGCGACTGCAGCTCGTCGCGCACCGCGTTGACGGCGATCCGGGCTGCCTCGTCGAGCGGAAAGCCGCCGATCCCCGTGCCGAGCGCCGGGAACGCGACGCTCTGCAGGCCGAGCTCCCGGACCCTGGTCATGGCGCTCCGCGCGGCGCGGTCGATCGCCACCGCGCTCGTGCGTCGATCGCGCTCGAGCGAGACCGCGTGGATGACGACCTTCGCGGCAAGCCGACCGGCCTCGGTCACGACGGCGTCCCCCAGCTCCCGGGGCGCCTGCCGGACCGCCGCGAACTCGATCCCGTCGCCCGCCGCGCGCTTGAGCTCGGCCGCGACGCCGGCGGACATCCACAGCGAGGTCGAGCTGGGGCTCACGATGGCGTCGACCTCGAGATCGCAGATGTCGCCGTTCCAGAGCTCGATGCGCGCCACTCGGACCTTCCTCCCGCGAGGTACCGGATCTCAACGGGTGAACCGGCGGCATGGTACACCCGCGGTACCCGGCGGGACATGCCCGTCACCACCTCGTAGCTGATCGTCCCGCCAGCCGCCGCCAGGTCGAACGCGGTGATCCGCTCCTCGCCCTGCGCGCCGATGAGCACGAACTCGTCATCCTCGGTGACCGGCGCCCCGGGAACGTCGGTGACGTCGGCCATGGCGGCGTCCATCGCCACGCGGCCGACGAGGGGAACGGGGATGCCGCGCACGAGCGCCGACGCCACGCCGCTCCACGTGCGTCGCCAGCCGTCGCCGTAGCCGATGGGGAGCGTCGCGATCCGCGACGGGCGGTCGGTCACGAACGACGGCCCGTAGGAGACGCCGTGGCCTGCCGGCAGGTCCTCCACCCGGACCGGTCGCGCGTGCAGCGCGAGCACGGGCCGCAGGGATCGGGCGGCGCGAGCGGCCTGGCCCGCCACGTCCAGCCCGTCGGGGACGAGGCCGTACGTCGCGAGCCCCGGGCGGATCGCGTCCCACGAGCCCGCGGTCCCGCGGAGCAGCCCGCCGCTCGCGGATACGTGCCTCGCGGCCGCACCTGGCACGCCGTGGCCGGTGACGCCGGCGAGGGCGTCGGCGAATCGGGCGTCCTGTGCACCCGCCGCCGCGGCGTCGTCAGGGGCGGCGAGGTGCGTCCAGATGCCGCCCAGCGTCACGCCCGGCGTGGACCGCACGGCGTGCACGGTCGCGGTCAGCCGGTCGGCCGGCACGCCACCCCGGCCGAGCCCGGTCTCGAGCTCGATGTGCACGGCCAGGGATGGCGCGCCCGTCGTCGCCGCACCTGCCGCCGCGGCGAGCGTGCCCTCCGCGGTGCGCCCGGAGCCGAGCGTGACCGCCACGTGCGCCCACGCCGCGGCCTCGACCTGCGCGGCAGGCACGGGGTACAGGACGAGCAGCGGAACGGCCACCCCCGCGTCCCGCAGCTCGACCGCCTCGTCCAGGGTCGCGACCGACAGCCCGTCCACGCCCGCGGCCTCGAGCGCGAGCGCGACGGGCACCGCACCATGCCCGTAGGCATCGGCCTTGACG
>DATFQL010000287.1:0-19439 GCA_035264305.1 Candidatus Limnocylindrales bacterium
TCGTGTCGAGGGCGGTCTCCAGCCGAAGCACGCTGCCCGTGCTCGCGAACGTCCTCCTCCGGACCGAGGACGCCGGCCTCAAGCTGACCGCGACGAACCTCGAGATCGGCATCACCTACTGGGTGCCGGGCAAGATCGAGACGGACGGCGCGACCACCGTGCCGGCGCGCCTGCTCACCGATCTCGTGAGCTCGCTGCCGAGCGCCGAGCGGGTCGACCTCGAGCTCCAGGGCGCCGACACGCTGCACGTCCGGGCCGGCCGGTTCGCGACGCACGTGAAGGGCATCGACGCCGACGAGTTCCCGACCATCCAGACCGCCGGCGAGCGTCCCACGACCCGGGTGAGCCAGAAGGTCCTCAAGAAGGCCCTCGACGAGACCGTGTTCGCGGCGGCGAGCGACGAGGCGCGCCCGATCCTGACGGGCGTCCTTGCCCGGTTCGAGGGCGACAAGCTGACGCTTGCGGCAGCGGACAATTACCGGATCGCCGTGCGGACCATCGACATCCTCGACCCGGTCGAGGCCGCCTCCGTCGTGATCCCGGCCCGCGCCCTCAACGAGCTGTCACGGATCCTGGCCGACACGGACGATCCCGTCGAGCTCGTCCTCGCGCAGGCGAAGAACCAGGTCCTGTTCCATCTCGAGGGCGTGGACATCGTCAGCCGGCTGATCGACGGGCAGTTCCCGAACTACCAGCAGGTCCTCCCGGCGGCGCACACGACCCGGGCCGAGATCGACCGCGAGGAGCTGCTTCGGGCCGTCCGGCCTGCCGCCCTGATTGCAAGCAGCTCGGCCAACATCGTGAAGCTCCAGGTCGGGGGCGACTCCGGCGTCGTCGTCACCGCAACCGCGGAGGTCGGCGACTACACCGGCGACGTCGAGGCGGCCGTCGACGGCGACGCGACGACGATCGCGTTCAACGCGCGCTACCTCAACGATGTGCTGGGCAACGTCCAGGCGGACCGCTTCGCGCTGGAGCTCAACGGGCCGCTGTCGCCGGGCGTCTTCAAGCCGGTGGGCGATGACGCGTACGTGCACGTCGTGATGCCCGTGCGGACGACGTCCTGACGGAGGGCGTCACGGAGCGCCTGTTCGACGACGGCGCCGGGACGCCGTCTGCCGACTCGCCGATCCTCCGCGGGCTTGCCGTCCGGGACCTCCGCGGATACGCGACGCTCGATGCCGTGTTCGAGCCAGGGCCACAGCTCGTGTGGGGCCCCAACGCCGCCGGCAAGACGAGCCTCCTCGAGGCGATCGTGCTCCTCGCGTGGGGTCGCAGCCATCGCACGTCGACCGAGGGCGAGCTCGTCCGCTGGGGCGAGGAGCTGGCGCGGATCGAGGCGCGGGTGGGCCGGGGAGATGCGCCGCCCGAGGGACGGGACACGGTGGAGGTCGCGCTCGTGCGGACCTCGACCGGCGGCGCACGCAAGCGGATCCGGGTGAACGGCGTCGCGCGGCGCGCGCCCGGCCTCGGCGGTGTGCTGCGGACCGTCCTGTTCGCCCCCGAGGAGATGCTGCTCGTCGTGGGCTCGCCGACGCTGCGGCGCGAGGCGCTTGATCGTCTCGCCGGCCAGCGGTCGCCCGCGTACGGGCGCGACCTCGCCACGTACGGCCGGGCCCTGCAGCAGCGCAACGGACTCCTGCGCGCGATCCGCGAGGAGCAGGCAACGCGCGAGGAGCTGGGGTTCTGGGACCAGACGCTGCTCGAGTCCGGTGCCGCCGTCCGGGAGGAGCGCCAGCGGCTGCTCGATGCCCTCGCGCCACCGCTCGCGGCCGCCCACCGGGAGATCGCGCCTGAGGAGGCAGCCGCGGAGCGCCTGGAGCTCACGTACGCCACGAACGCGCCCCAGCAGGTGGGCGAGTCCGTGCGTGATGCCCTCGCCCGACGCCTCGCCGAGACGGCCGAGAAGGAGGTGTGGAACGGGACAACGCTCATCGGCCCTCATCGGGACGATCTCGTGTTCGAGATGGGCGCCAGACCGCTGGCGTCGTTCGCGTCACGCGGGCAGCAGCGGACGGCGATCCTCGCGTTCAAGCTCGCGGAGCTCGACCTCCTGACGGCGCACGACGGCCGCCCGCCACTCCTGCTCCTGGACGACGTGTTCAGCGAGCTGGACCCGGAACGACGCTCGCACCTCGTCCGGCGGATCGCCGCGCTGCCCCAGGCGTTCGTGACGACGACGACCCTCGACGACATCGACCCGGCCCTGCGCAGCGTCGGCACGACGTGGACTGTCACGGTCGGTCCGGATGGAACCTCCCGCCTGGCACGGGACGACTGAGGGTGCACGACCCGGAGTCGCCCATCCGTCGTCGGCGACCGTCGCGCCTCGGCGACCTCCTGCCCGAGGCTGCGCGGGCACTCGGGCTCGAGGACGAGCTCAGGCTCGCCCGGGCGATCGCGACGTGGGACGCGCTCGTGGCGGAGCGCGTGCCACCCGCGGTCGGCGCCTGCCGGCTCATCGCCCTCGAGCGTGACGCGATCGTCGTCGCCGTCGACGAGTCGATCGTGGGCGCGGAGCTCCGGATGCGCGCACTCGAGCTCCTCGGCGCATTTGCCGCGGCACCGGGCGGCGCGCGGGTGCACGAGCTGCGGCTGCGCGGCGATACCGGAACAGGCACCCGACGCGGAGGTTGACGAGAACATGGGGGCGCAATCGGGCGGATAGCCCATGGGATGGCGGGCTGCCCACGCGTATAATCCGATCCCCGCTGCCGACGGGTCCGCACGTCACGATCTCGCGCCCGAGCGCGTCGCACACCCCATGAGGCTCGACCTTTGGCCGTCCGTCTCCAGCTGAAGCTCGGCGCCGTCACCGAGCAGGACCGGCTGCCGGACTCCCCCGACACCGTCGTCGTGGTCGAGCCCGCCGTCGGCTCGGTCGGACGCACCAAGGGCAACCTGTACCTGCTCGTCACCTCCCGCGTCAGCGGCAACCGGGCGCGTGAGGCGACGCGGGTCGTCGCGGACACCATCCGCAACGAGTACTACTACGACGAATCCGCAGGGATCCGGCAGTGCCTCGTCAAGGTGATGAGCGTTGCGAACAAGCGGCTCGCGCACCAGCGCGACCGCTACTCGCTCGGGCACCAGGGCGACGAGGCCGGTCCCATCGGGGTTGCGGTCGCCGTCGTCCGGGGCCGGGAGCTCTACGTGGCGACGGTCGGACCGGCCGAGGCGTACCTCATCCGCCAGGCGCGCCTGTCGACGCTCCCCGACCCGAACCGCGAGCGCGGCCTCCCCGTCGAGCTGCTCGAGCCGGAGGTGTGGCGCGGCGAGCTCAACGTCGGCGACTCGCTGTGCCTGGTGTCCGCGAACGTCGTGGCGCGGGTCGGGACCGACGCGCTCAAGGACGCCCTCGTCACCCTCCACCCGCAGTCGGCCATCGAGCATCTCCACGCCCGGTTCGTGGCGGCCGAGGGAACCGGCAGCGACGGCGCCGTCGCGTTCGAGGCGAGCGAGGTGGGGGCGACCCACAAGAGCCGGACGCTCGTCCCCGTCCGACCCGACGAGCCGCTGGCAGGGCTCCCCGACCGATCGCCGATCCCCCTCGCCGACTCGGTCACCGCCGGCGCCGCCGCCGTGAGCGCCTCCGCCGTTCGGGCACGGAGCGCCGCCGGCAACGGCGTCCAGCGGGCGATCTGGAGCCTCCAGGACATGCTGCCCCAGCGAGCGCCGGCGAAGCGGAAGGTGACCGCGGCGACCTCGCGGATGGAGACGCAGCGCCGTGCGGCGATGGCCCTCCTGGTCCTGATCGCCGTCGGCGGAGCGCTCGTGGTGGGGGTGTACGCCGCCGGTGGCCGCCAGGACACGCGGGCGATCGAGTCCCTGTCGGCAGGCGAGCGCGCGTTCGAGGAGGCCAGGGACGCCCTCGCGGCGGTCAGCGGACCCGGCGTGGACCTCATCGCCGACGATCCCCGGCGCGCGCTCGAGCTGCTCAACGTCGCATACGCCAAGCTCGGGGAGGCGGAGGACGCGGCGTATCCGAGCGGCCAGATCCGCCCGCTGCGCGAGCAGGCCCTCGAGGGACTCGACCGGCTGTACGGCGTCACCCCCGTCGCATCGACCACGTTGTTCACGTTCCCCGCCGAGAAGCCGCCCGTGCTCGAGGCCATCGTCCGGGGCTCGGACGGCGCGCCGTACGTGCTCGACAGCGCGAACAGGACGGTGTGGCGGATCGACGTCAAGAACCAGAAGGCGAAGGCGATCGTCAAGAACGGGACGAAGGCATCGGGCACGAAGGCGTCCGCGCCCAAACTGCTCACGATCGGCGGCCCGGACATCCTGGTGCTCGATGACAAGAACACGCTGTGGCGGTGGCGTCCGTCGAATTCATCGGGCAAGGGGACGCTGGTCCGGGTCAAGGTGAAGGACTCGGCGTCGTGGGGCGACGACGTCAAGGACATCTCCACGTTCGTCGCGAACTTCGATGCCGCGTTCTACAAGCTGTACGTCGTCGACCCGTCCGAGCAGAACATCATGGTGCTGTCGCCGGCCAACGACGGCTCGGGGTACCCGGTCCGTCCCAACCCGCGACTGCCGACCGAGCGCGACGTGGCGAACATGACCGACGTGCTCATCGACGGGGACATCTACGTCGCGGAGGGCGGCGACGTGTCCCGGGTCATCCCCGCCTCAGGCTGGGACATCGACGCGCCCGAGGACGGCGCGGTGCGCCCGAACCCGAACTACACGATGATCTCGTCGCCTGATCGGCCGGACGGCTCGTCCAGCCGGCGCAACGGGATCCTGTTCGCCTTCGACGACCGGAACGATCGGGTCGTCGCCTTCAACAAGTCCGACGGCAAGTACCTCGCGCAGTACCGCCCCGCCGGCGGCGACGACGCGTGGGAGGACCTGCGGGGCTTTGTCGTCCTGCCAGCGCCCGAGGCCGATGCGCCCTCCACGATGTGGTGGATCTCGGAGACGGGGCTCCACTCGACGCTCCTCGAGGCGGTCCCCGACGAGCTCGCGACACCCGCGCCGAGTGGCGATCCTTCGCCCGAGGCGACGCCGAAGGCGACGAAGACGCCGAAGCCGTGACGGTGGTGAGCCGGCCCGCTCGCCCGTGATCCCGCTCCGCGACGCGAACCCCACCCGGCGGACGCCGGTCGTCACGATCGCCCTCGTCGTCGCCTGCTTCGTCGTGTTCGCGGGCGAGCTGTTCGTGCTGTGGCAGGGTGGCGAGGATGCCCTCGTTGCCCTCATCGAGCAGTGGGGCACGATCCCCGCCCAGCTGACGGCGGCGATCGAGGCGGGCAACTGGGTGTCGGAGCCGGTCGGGGACGTGTTCACGAGCATGTTCCTGCACGCCGGCTGGCTTCACCTGCTCGGCAACATGCTCTACCTGTGGATCTTCGGGAACAACGTCGAGGATCGGATGGGCCGCGTCCTGTTCCTGCTGTTCTACCTCGCGGGCGGCGTCGCCGCGGTCGCGGGCCAGACGCTCATCGATCCCACGTCCACGGCGCCGATGATCGGGGCGTCAGGCGCGATCGCGGCCGTGCTCGGCGGCTATCTCGTCCTGTTCCCCAGGGCCCGGATCCAGTCGCTCGTGTTCCTCGGCTTCTTCTACCAGCTCATCGAGGTCCCGGCCGTCATCGTGCTGGGGTTCTGGTTCGTGCTCCAGGTGATCGACGGGCTGGGCTCGCTCGGCGCCACCGACGAGGTCGCGGCGAACGTGGCGTTCTTCGCCCATATCGGCGGGTTCGTGGCCGGTGCCGTCATCGCCATCCCGTTCCGGCTCCGCGACCGGCGCCAGTTCGGCGTCTGACCCGACCCGGCGTCACGCCGCCGACACGGCGAGGTCCTCCGGCCGGAGGTCTCCCGTCCGGTCGCGTGGGATAATCGACCCATGGCCGATGACCGCGCCACCGAGATCGAGATGATCGTCGACAGCGTCCGCGTCCACATGCGGACCGGCCGCCACGTCCTCGTGCTCCGCGAGTCCGGGCGCGGCCGCCTGCTGATGATCTGGGTCGGCGTCAACGAGGCGAACGCGATCGCGATGAAGCTCCAGGGCGTGACGCCGGAGCGACCGCTCACGCATGACCTCATGGTGGCAATGCTCGACGCGGTGGACGTGCGGGTCGACCGGATCGTGATCAGCGACCTCGCCGACGAGACGTTCCACGCGCGGCTGCTGCTCGTCGGCTCGGACAGCAACCACGAGGTGGACGCGCGACCGTCGGACGCGATCGCGCTCGCCGTCCGGATCGGCGCGCCGATCTACGCCACGACGGACGTGCTCGACCGGGCGGCCACGTCGCCGGACGACGAGGACGAGGACGACGAGACGGGCGAGGGCGGCAGGCTGTCGGCAACCGCGCTCGAGGAGACCGGCGAGCCGATCGACGCGGCGCGGCTGGACATCTTCCGCGAGTTCGTCAACTCGCTCGACCCGGACCAGGAAGGTCGCGGCGGCCCGTCGACCAGCTAACCGACGTCGGTGGAGCCGGCGGCGACGTCGCTCGAGCCGGTGCCGAGGATCGGCCGGCCCCGGCGGAGCGCTCGTTCGCGGTTCGCCCACAGGCGGAGGCGGAGCGCCCAGAAATCCTTGACGGCTCGCGCGATCACGGAGGGATTGGCGCCCGTCGGCGAACCGGCGGTTCGCGCGTAATGCGGGACCCCCACCTCGACGATCGACCGGCCGCGGCTGCGGATCTTGATCAGGAGCTCCGCCGAGAAGAACGCGCCGCCTGACTCGACCCGGATGTCGTGCAGGGACGCCCTCGTGAACAGCTTGCAGGCGCAGTCGACGTCGCGCACGCGGAGGCCGAACAGGATCCGGTTGGCGAGCTTGTACGTCCGGGCGTACGCGATCCGGACGAACGGGTCGGCCCGCTTGATCCGATACCCGGCGACCACATCGGGGTGGTCCGGCTCCGCCATCCGGGCGGTCAGGCGCGCGAGGTCGGTCACGCGGAACTGGCGATCGCCGTCCGTGAAGCACAGCAGGTCGTAGCGTGATGACTCGAACCCCGACCGGAGGGCGCCGCCGTAGCCCCGGTTGCGCTCGTGGTGGATCGCCCTGACGACGCCCGGGTGCTCTGCCGCGAGGCGGTCGGCAATCTCCCGGGTGCGGTCCTTCGAGCCATCGTTCACGGCGATGATCTCGAACTCGTCCGCGATGCGGGGCAGCGTCTCGAGGGCCTCGAGCACCAGCCCCTCGAGGTTGGCCTCCTCGTTGTGGGCCGGGAAGAAGTACGACAGGCGCCCGACGCGCGCCAGGGGCGGGATCTGGTCCTCGACGGGGGCCGGTGCGGTCATGGCGTGGAAGTCTCAGCTCTGCCTGTCACACGGAACAGGTTACCGGGCTGGCCGACCGCCTCGATGGTGTACCGGCCGCGGAGGGCGTCCACCTCGGCCTCGGTCAGCCGGATCAGGTACACCGGGCGCCGGTCGAGGTTCGCCTCGATGACGTCGGTCACCTCGCCCAGGCCCTCGTCGAGTCGCGTGCGGTCATCGACGATCGTGATGTCCGGCCGCCGGCCTTCGATGATCGTCCCGTACCACAGCGGCGTCGAGTAGCTCCACCACGAGATCACGACGGCATCCTCCGCGAGCGCGGCGAAGGCCTGGTCGAGCCACTGGGGCGCCATCGTCGAGCGCGACAGGTCCTGCTGCACCCAGCGGTCGCGCAGCCCGACCCCTGTGGGAACGAGGAGCGCGAGGCCGAGGACGAGCGCCAGGCCGGCCCGGACGGGATCGATCCCGGGGGAGGCCGGGCCGCGGCGTGACCCGTCCCGCGTCTGGTCTGTATCGACCGCCGCGAGCATCCGGTCGGCGACGACACCGGCGGCCCCCGCGAGCCACGACCACGCGAAGAACAGTGGCCCGAGGTAGTACCGGTCGATCCGGGCGTTCTCGTAGTTCGCGGCGAACGCGCAGGTGATCACGACGGCGACGCCCGAGTACAGGGCGTAGCGGGGATGACGCAGGGCGGTCACGACGAACGCCGGTACCACCAGGAGCGCGAGCGGGCCCAGCTGGTTCGAGGCGAGCGCCCAGAGCGCCCCGATCCTGGTGCCCGGGTCGCCGCCGGTCACGTCGCCCTGGAACTGCCGGGCGAGCACGGTGTCGAGGAGGCCCTGCAGCGTCTCGGGATGCCCGTACACCTGGGGTGCCGGGAACACGCCTGCGCGCAGCGGCAGCTCGAGGTAGAGCAGCGCGGCGAGTCCCGCGGCCACGCCGACCGCGGCCAGCACGAGCCGTGGACGGCGGAACACCGCGGCATCGACCGCGACCACGAACAGCCCGATCGCGGGGACCAGCAGCAGCGTCAGCCCGTGGTTCGCCGCCGATAGACCGAACACCGCCGCCGTGCCGACGAGCCGGCGGTCGGCGCGACGTCCGAGGCCCTCGTCATCCGGCCGCTCGCGTGCATGGCGCACCGCGGCCTCCCAGCGCAGCAGGCCGAGCGTGATGACGACGAGGAGCGCGACGTGGAGCGCGTGGACGTCGGCGGAGACGCCGATGTGCCAGGCGATCGGCGTGAGCGCGAACCCGACCGCCGCGGCGCCTGCCAGGAGCGCCGGTGCGCCCAGACGCCGGAAGACGAACACGGCGAGCCCCGCCGCGAGCGCCGAGAGGATTCCGGTCAGGAGCGTCATCCGGAACGCCGGCTCGCCGAACGGCGCCAGGAGCAGGTTCGCGATCCAGCCGAGGACCACGAACGCGGGGAAACCCGTCGGGTGCATCGTGCCGAGCAGCGGCGGAACGGTCTGGACCTCGGCGGTGTCCCAGGCGCCGACCCCGGGCAGCATCGTCGCGCGGTACACCGCCAGGACCAGGAGGAACGTCACACCCGCGACGATCCCCGTGGTCCCGGGCAGGCGCGGGGCGCGCGGTCCGATCCCGCCGCTACCAGCCAAGGAGCTGGCCCCAGGTCACGCCCCACAGGTTGATCGCGGCACCGGCGATGAGCAGCGCGATCGCCGTCGCCCGCGGACGGCCGTCGCCGGCTCGGGCCGCTCCCAGCGCGACGAGCGGCAGGAGGAACGGGACGAAGTCGAGCGAGAACCGGTAGCCCCACTGGACCCATCCCTGGCTGAAGTGGGCGAGGTTGAACAGCACGACGACGAGGACCGTGATGCCGGCGCCGAGGGTCAGCCGCGCGACGGGCCGGCGACGGATGGCGAACAGCGCGAGGAGCAGCCCAGGCGCCGACAGGAGGATGCTGGTCCCGACGTCGACGGGCAGGGCGAGCGGGCAATCGGCGTCGAACAGGCCACGGGTCGCTCCCGGCTCCGCGCACAGGACGACGGTCGGGTACGCGCCGAGCGTGTCGGGCTGGATGTCGGGCAGGACCAGGGGCAGCGACGCGAGCATGATCCGGAGGTTCTGCGGCACGTAGCGGATGTCCTCGACCGACCAGTCGGGGTGATAGCCGAGGGTCGGGTACCCGTTGGCCTCGAGCTGGTACTGGTAGTCGTACCCGGGATGGAGGACCGTTCCGGTGGTGAGCCAGGTGTAGCCGAGGAGTGCGACCACCGGGAGCACGCCGCCGACCGCCGCCGAGACGCTGCGGCGAAGCGTCGAGCCGCCTCCACCGACCAGCATGAGGAACGGGGCGGCGAACACGAGCGGGAGGCGGGCTGTGACCGCGATGCCGAGCAGCAGTCCCGCAAGCACCTGCCGTCGGTCGACGGACCACCAGGGAAGGTCCACGTCCCGCTCGTCCCAGGGGTCCTCGTCCGCGGCACGCCGGTCGGCGCGCAACGCCATGCCGACGGCGGCCAGTGCGCCGACGACCGCGACGAGGTGGGCGAGATACCAGGTGCTGCCGACCGCCGCGGCCCACCACCACACCGTCCCCGTCGCGAACACCACCGTCGTCAGCGCCCGCACGCCGAGCGTGATCCGGAGCCCGCCGAGCATCCACCACGCGACGAGGACGCCGATCGCGGCGACCCCTACGGCGAGCGACTCCTGGTCGACCGACAGTCCCCAGGCCGCGACGAACGGGAGGAGGAGGAGCGCGGGCAGGGGCGGGAACGGCAGCAGCACGCGGCCCGTGAACTCGCCGTCCTCGAACAGCGGGTAGAGGTCCTGGAAGTAGTCGTTGCCCGGCGTGGTCGCGGTAGCGGCCTGGGGGAACGGGATCCAGGCGCGCCCGTGCAGAAAGGCGTCGGCCTGCCACACGAAATGGTTGTACTGGTTGAAGTGGACGGGGTTGGAGAAGGCGTACAGGATCAGGGCGCCGAGCGCGATGAGGAGCCCCACGATCACGATCGTGGGGCTACCGGCGGCATGGTCGTGCGAGGGGGCCCGATCGGGGCCCTCGGCTATACTCCGCTGCACCTTCAACGCTGCGTCAGGAGGCTCCCCATCACCGCTTCGGGTACGGGCGCGCCCGGCCGGGAGACGTCGATCCAGGAGCCCTCCCGGCTGGCCCTCGGCTTGCCGATCCTGGCGATCCTGCTCGTCGGCCTCGTCGTCCGCCTGATCATGGCATACGGGATCGAAGGGCTCCGAGGATCCGGCTTCGACACCGACCTGAACCTGTTCCGGTTCTGGGCCGACAGCCTCGCCACGCACGGCCCGTACGGCTTCTACGAGCGCGGCTTCTTCGCGGACTACACGCCGGGCTACCTGTACGCGCTGTGGCTCGTCGGTCTCGTCGGGAGCTCGTTGGGCGGGGTCGGGGACCTGATCAAGCTGCCCGCGATCATCACCGACGTCGTCCTGGCCTACGTCGTGTATCGCATGGTCCTCGACCTCGGCGTGACCGTCGGCCGCGCCCGCCTCGCGGCGATCGTCGTGCTGGTGAACCCGATCACGTGGTTCGACTCCGTCATCTGGGGCCAGGTCGACAGCTTCGGGACCGTGTTCCTCCTCCTCGCCGTGCGCGAGCTGTGGAAGGACCGGCCGGAACGCGCGGCCATCCTCGCCGTCGTCGCGGCGCTCGTGAAGCCACAGCTCGCGATCCTCGTGCCGATCGTCGCCTTCGTCACGATCCGGCGTGCGCTGTGGCCGACGGGCGCGTTCGGTGACGAGGCGCCCCCCGAGCGGACCGGGTTCGGCTGGGAGCGCCGGACGCGTGGTGGCATCCGCGTGCTCACCACCGGGATCGCAGGGCTCATCACGGCGGTCGTGCTCGCGGCACCGTTCGGGCTCTCGGTCGTGTCGCTCAGCGGGACCGCACCGTTCCTCGAGTCGACCTTGCTGCGGCTCGTGTTCAGCACCGCGGCGACCTACTCGTACGTGACGGTCAACGCATACAACCTGTGGGCCCTGTTCCCGGTCGACGGGCAGAGCACCGCGACCAACGGCCTGTGGATCCCTGACGCCCCGATCCCCGAGGCGACGGCGTGGGCGCAGGTCGGCCCGTTCCCCGCGGCGCTCGTCGGCGGCCTGCTCCTGGGCCTGCTCCTGTTCGCCATCGTGCCCGCGCTCGTCGCCCGGAAGCCGGACCGGCTGACGATCCTCGTCGGGGTATGCGTGCTGGCGCTCGCCTTCTTCGCGGTCCCGACCCGCGTCCACGAGCGCTACCTGTACCCGCTGTTCGGGCTGGCCGCGATCCTGTTCGCGTTCTCGTGGCGGTGGCGGGCCGCGTACCTGCTCGCCTCGTTCGCGACGTTCCTCAACATGTACGTCGTCCTCACGACGCTCTACGGCTACATGAACCCGAACGTCGAGGACTGGCTGGGCATCGGCGAGGCGATCCGCTCGTTCTGGGGCGTGGCGTTGGTTGCCGTGCTCCACACGGTCGTGTTCGGGTTCGGGTTGCTGCAGCTGCGCGCCGGCGCACGGCAGACGCTCGCCGAAGAGCTCGAGGAGGGGAGGCTCGATGCCCGCGGGGATCCCGACCCCGCGAGAGCGGGCTCTGCCGGTCCCGCAGCGTCGGATCCGCTGCCTTCGGGCGTCGCGTCACCACGCCTCGCGCTCGCGACAAGCGCCGTCGCCGCCCCCTCGATCGCGAGCGCAGGGACGCCGCCGGGAACGCGCGCGGAACCGCGGCCGGCGATCGGTGTCTCTGCGGCTGTGGGAGGCGGATCGGACGACGTGCGGACGACGACCGCAGTCCGCACGACGGATGCCGTCGACACCGGAACGCCAGCTCTTGCAGGCGCGGCGACAGGGGGTGGAGCGGCTCCCCGCGCTCGCCTCCTGCCGGCGTGGTTCGAGCGCCCGGGATGGACGGAGCTGGGCCCGATCGGCTGGCTTCGCAGCCGGATGCGCGAGACGCCGATCCGCCCGGACCGGTCGCGCCTGCTCAATCGCGAGCGCGGCGGGCGGCTCGACCGGCTCGACCTGTGGATCCTCGTCGTGCTCGTCATCGCGGCGATGGCGCTGCGGATGTTCCGGCTTGCCGAGCCGGCACGGATGCATTTCGACGAGGTCTACCACGCGCGAACCGCGACAGAGTTCCTGCAGTCGTGGCGCTACGGCCTCGATCACACGATCTATGAGTGGACGCACCCGCACCTCGCGAAGTACGCCATGGCTGGCGGCATCGCCCTGTTCGCCGGTCAGGACGTGGCCGCGAGCAGCCAGGTCACCGCGGGCGTGCGCGACGCGGCGATCGAACCGAGGCGCGACGGTGCCGGAGGCTCCTCGCGCGCCGGAGATCGCGTGTGGCTCGCGACCGGCGAGTCCGTCATGGGGCTCGACCTCCACACGCGAAAGCCCGTCGCCGAGCTCCAGCTCCCGGGCGCCACCGCGGTCGCCTTCGACCCGGACAGCCTCCAGCTCTACGTCGGGACCGATGCGGGCGAGGTGTGGTCGCTCGACACGACGATCGCGGACGAGATCCGCAGCGATTCGGGCGTCGGGACCGACATGCCGCTCCTCGAGGCCGCACAGGTCGCCACGCTGGACGGGGGGATCGAGCGCCTCGGGGTGTTCGATGGCGGCGCGTCGCTGGCGGCACGCCTGGGGGAGACGACCGTGGCGATCCTCGATCCGGGCACGGGAGAGGAGCGGGCGACACTCGACATCGAGGGGCTGGGAGAGATGGCCGCCGCGGGCACCGGGGATGCCGTCGTGGCGTCCCCCGCATCGATCGTCGACCCGCAGGCCGTGGCCACGTTGCTCGCCGATGTCCTGGGCGGCGACGCGGCGACGTACGGCGAGCAGCTGGGCGCCGACGCCGAGCGCGTCGTCCTCGAGGCCACGCTCGACGACACGACCCGCCCGGCGCTCGAAGAGGCGATCACCGATGGCCGCCTCGAGGGGATCACGATCGAGCCGGTCGGCCAGCTCGCCGTCGCGGGTGCGGACGGCGTCACGTTCCTCGGGCCGTCAGGTGCCGTCACGGCGACCGTGGCGCTCCCCGGCGGGGCGACCGCGGTCGCGCTCGTGAGCGGCATCGATGACGGCACGCAGGTCTACGCCACCACCCCGGGCGAGAACGGCGAGCCCGAGGTCGCGATCATCGCCGTGACCGGCGAGGACGCGAAGAACGGCCCGAACCGCAAGGACACCTTCCCCCTCCCGGGTGCCGGGGAGCGCATCGTGTACGACCAGGCGTCGGAGCTCGTCGAGGTCCTCGGTGCCCGGCAGGACGGCGGCGGCAGCACGATCTACATGGTCGAGCCGCACGGGCGGGCCGTGTTCGCCGACCACGAGCTCCCGTACGCGCCGTCGGCCTGGGTCCTCGACCACAACGGCGACTACCCCGCTGACAGTCGTGGCGCGATCCTCGCGTTCGGGTCCGCGGGCGCGGTGGCCGCGGTCGACGTCGGCCACTATCACTTCTCGTGGCGCCTCCCCGGGGTCATCCTCGGGGCGCTGACGGTCGGCGTCCTGTTCCTGCTCGCCCGGGTGCTGTTCGCGAGACGCGAGGTGGCGGTGCTCGTGGGGCTGTTCGCGATCCTCGACGGCATGTTCTTCGTCCAGAGCCGGATCGCGATGAACGACGTCTACACGGGCTTCTTCATCCTCGCCGCATACCTGCTGTTCGCGTGGCTGTGGATCGAGCGGCGGCGAGCGCGCTGGTTCTGGCTCCTCCTGCCCGCGATCGGGGTGCTCCTCGGCCTCGCCCTTGCGGCGAAGTGGGTCGCGGCCTACGCGATCGGGGCGCTCGGGATCCTGATCCTCGTCCGGTCGGCGCTCGGCCGGATCGTGCTCATCGTCGGCCTCGTTGGCGTGACCGGAGTCCTCGGGTGGATGGCGATGGCGGTGCCATCCGAGAGCACGCTTACCGGCAACCTGCTGTTCCCGCTGATCATGATCATGCTCACGCTCGCGGCCGTCGTGGTGAGCGTCTACCACCCCATCGCCTGGTCGGACGAGGAGGTCCGCCTCGCGGTGGGCGGGCCGGCGCTGCTGGGGATGCTCATCGTGCTCGGGGCGATCGCGCTGGGGCGAGCGGACGCGGAGGTCGTCGCCGGCCCGCTGATCCTGAACCCCTTGACGCTCGGGTTCGCGCTTGTCGTGCTCGGTGGTCTCGCCTACGCGACCTTCCAGGTCGCCGGCAGGTACGGCGTGGGTCCGGTCGCACGTCCCGTTCCGGTGTCCGAGGGCCCGATCCACCTGCCGCCGCCCGCCGAGCCTGCGGAGGGGTGGCTGCGGCTCGGGTCCGGGATGGGCCTGCCGATCGTCTGGATGATCGTCTGCCTGCTGGCGATCCCGCTCGGCGTGTACGTGGCGCTCTATGTCCCGTGGTCGCTCATCGACGGCAACCAGCTCGTCGCCGGCTGGCCGGCCGGGCACGCCGGCCAGACGCTGGTCGCGCTCACCGAGGCGATGTATCGCTACCACAACGACCTGACGGCCGCGCACGCGGCGAGCTCGCCGTGGTGGGCGTGGCCGCTCAACCTCAAGCCCGTCTGGTTCTACCAGGGCTCGTACGCCTCCTCGACGGCGGGGTCGATCTACGACGCGGGAAACATGGTCATCTGGTGGATGGGCATCCCGGCCATGGCGTTCGTCGCGTACCAGGCGTTCAAGCGGCGGAGCCTCGCGCTCGCGCTCGTCCTCATCGCCTTCCTGTGCCAGTGGGTCAGCTGGGCCCGCATCGACCGCGCGTCGTTCCAGTACCACTACTACACCAGCCTGCCGTTCGTGGTCCTGTCGCTCGGATACTTCATGGCCGAGCTGTGGCACGGCGCCTCGCGGCGGACGTGGCTCCTCGCGCGCGTCGCGGCGGCGGTCGCGCTGATGGGGCCGGTGGTCCTGTGGCTGCTCCGGCTGCCCCTGTGCGGCATCGCGGGCGTCGATTCGGTGAACCAGGGCTCGCAGGCGTGCCACGGCAACCCGGGCAATCTCGTCGTGACCCCGGCCGTCCTCGCGATGGCGGTGGTGGGCCTCGTCACGCTGCTGCTGCTGATCCGCTTCCTCGTGCGGCTCGCCCGCCCGAGCGCCGACGCGCGCCCGCTGACCGCGAAGGACTTCGTACCGGTCGCGGCAACCGCGGTGATCGGCGGGCTCCTGCTCGCGCTCACCCGGCTCCTGCCGTCCACCGACCCGCTGTTGTCGTTCCCGGGCATCATCCCCGAGCTCATCGCGCTGCTCGTCGCGATCCCGCTCATGCTGATCGCGACGCAGGTCCTCACTGCGCGCGACGCCCGCCGGTTCGTGCTCGGCTTTACCGGGGTGGCGGCCGCCTGGTTCGTCCTCCTCTACCCCAACATCTCGGCGCTGCCGCTGCCCGCGACGCTGGTCAACGCCTACCAGGGGATCCTGCCGACCTACCTCTACGCGTTCCAGTTCGGCGTGAACACCGTCGAGCGCGGCGCGACCGTGTTCCAGGACATCCGGTTCGCGATCCTGATCGTGTTCCTGGTCATCGCGTGCGGCGTCGTCGCCTGGTCGGCGCGGATCTGGCGTCTCGCGGCCGCAGACGATTCGGCGCGCGGGACGGGCGGTCCGGCGGGAGGCTCCGCCGCCGGGCCTGCCGGAGAGCCGGGAGGCGCGTAGCTGCGTGCTGCCCGGCAGGCGGCCGCGGGTAGGCCCTACCGTGCGCCGGCGGGCTCGGGCGCACGCACCGGTTCGGCGCCGGTCGGCTGCGCGTGGATCCTCGGGGAGGGCGGGATCGGGGCGGTGTAGTGCGCGGGGAGCGGCCCCCCCGAGGCCAGGCGGCGGATGACGAAGCCGTAGTATTCGTCGACCTTCGCCGTGACCCGCGGCCAGCTGAACTCCTCGGCCCGGCGCAGCCCGTTCGCCGACATCTCGGCGGCGAGGGCACGATCGGACAGCAGGCGCTCGATCGCCTCGGCGAGCTCCTTCGGCTCGCGCGGCGGAACGAGCAGCGCCTCACGTCCGCGGCGGACGACGCCCTTGTAGCCGTGGATGTCGGAGGCGACGATCGGTGCGCCGGCCGCCATCGCTTCCAGCAGCACGATCCCGAACGACTCGCGGCCGGTCGCCGGCGACACGTACACGTCGGCTGTCTTGAACAGCTGGTCGCGCTCCTGGTCCGAGACCCGGCCGAGGAACTCGACCCCGCTGAGGCGGCGAGTGGCGACATACCGTCGCGCCTCGCGCTCCTGCGGTCCGCCGCCGACGAGCAGGAGGCGGGACTCGAGCCCGTGGCGGCGAACGATCCGATGCGCCTTCAGGATGTCGAGGACGCCCTTGCGCGGCTCGAACCGGCCGACGAACAGCACATTCGGGGTCCCGTCCTGCCAGCGCGACAGCGGGACCGCGCGACGGAACCGGTCGATGTCCACGCCGTTCGGGATCACCTTGTAGTCGCCGGGAAAGTACCGGTCGATGAAGTGGCGGGCCGCAGCAGAGACGGCGATCCGGCCGTGGAGCCGATCCGCGTAGCCCTTCAGTGCCCGGCTCCCGAACTCGTACGCCGGCGACCAGCCTCCGTAGGCGTGGAACGTGCCCACGTTGACGCTCTGGGACTCGCGCAGGATGACGAGCGAGAGGAAGGGGACGAACGGCTCGTGGAAGTGCAGGACATCGAACCGCTCCCGCTCCAGGAGCGAGCGCACCTGGGACACGAACCGCGGCGAGACCGTCACGGTCCCCACCGAACCGTTGGCGGGCATCGAGAAGCCCTTGCCGAGACGGATGACGTCACCCTCGGACGCTCGCTGGAGGCCGTGGGACGAGGTCAGGATCCGCACGGTGTGCCCGCGGAGCCGCAGGTTCTCGTACAGGTAGTGGACGTGCTGGGTCACGCCGCCCGGGAGCGGATAGACGTACGGCGACACGAGCCCGATCTTCACTGCCGGGGTCCATCGAGCGGGTCGAACAGGGGCGGGCGACGCGTGCTGCCGGGGTAGCCATGGTCGCGGCCGCTCCCGTCGCGCCGGAGCCGGCCGGCGAGCTCGGCCCGGGCGTCGCGCCCCCGCTTGCGGAGCTGGCGCCCGAACACGCCGACCTGGCCCGCGGAGCCATGGAACGTCCCGTCGTGTGTCGTGTCGCCCGCGAGGATCGCCCGACGAAGGTCGTCGGCGCTGCGGCCCGGGAAGTCCGTCCATGCCGTTCCGATCGCCTCAAGGGCGTGGGCGTCGCTGCTCCCGATGCGGGGGAGGCCGTGCGCCGCGGCAAAGGCGACGGCTCGCCGGTGGCCGTACCGGCCGATCGCGGTCGGGTTGAACGTCTCGAGCGCATCAGGGTGCACGAGGGGATTGTCGTCGCCCAGCAGCCCGCGCAACACCCAGCCCTGCGCCGACAGATGAAGCGGCACGAGTGGGTGCGCGGGGACCGCGATGCCGCCCTGGTCGTGGACAGCCTCGATCGACCAGCGAAGGCTCTTGAGCGGCGGCACCCGCTGCTCGAGGAACAGGCCGAGCAGGTGGCCGCCGCGCGTCGTGATCTCCTCGCCGACGACGACCTCGAACGAAAGTCCGCGGTCCCGGGCGAGGTGCCGCGCAGCGACCGCGGCATCGATCCGCTCGTGATCGGCGATCGCGATCACGTCGAGCGAACCGGCAACCGCGACGGCGTCGAGCACTTGGGCGACGGACGCCGTGCCGTCGGATGCGAGCGTGTGGATGTGCAGGTCGGCGCGGCCGAGGCGTGCGGACCCGTCGGGACTCATGAGCGATCCTCGGCCGCGACGAGGTCGGGCCAGATCGGGTGGAAGGCGCCCCACCACTGCTCGGGCGCATCGGCGATGAGGGCCTCGAACGTCTCGGCGATCGCGGCCGTGTAGGCGGTCAGGCGTTCGCGACGGCTCCCGTCTGCTGGTTCGGGCACGTGGACGACGCGAGCGGCGTACCTGCCGACGCCCAGGCGACGCGCCGCCGCGGCGTAGATGGGTGCGCCGGTCTCGAGGGCGAGCAGACCCGGGCCCGCGGCGATCGGCGCGGGGTGGCCGAAGAACGGGACCGGCAGGCCGCTCCCCGTCAGGTCGCGGTCCGAGACGAGGCCCACGGACTCTCCCCGTCTGAGGGCGGCGAGCAGCGCCCGCCGAGCGTCCCGGATGGGGATGATGTTCGCGCCCACCCGGCTCCGCGTCGTCGCAAACCACCGCGCGAGGGCCGGGTCGCTGACCGTCTCCATCGGCGCCGTGACGGCGTGGCCCGTGAAGCCCGCGAGGATGGTGACGGGCAGCTCGATCGTCCCGAAGTGCATCCCGACGACGATGACGGGGCGTCCGCCTCGAACGGCCGCCTGGAGCTCGTCGGGCGTCTCCACCTTCACCTGTTCCAGCGCCTGCTCGAGATCGTACGCACCGGCCCGCAGCACCTCGAGGTAATAGCGCGCCGCGTGCCGGAACGATGCCCGGACGAGCCGCTCCAGCGCCTCCGGGTCGCTCGCCGCCCGACGAGCCCGCACCGGCCCACGTCCCGTCACGTCGAGGTGCGCGCACACCCGGCCGAGGTTTGCGCGCGCCTGGTCGCGCTTCGCGGGGGCGGTGCGGTACCACAGCTCGCCGATCGACTCGGCGGCGGCGACGAGCGGCGCCTCCGGGAGGCGCGAGGCGAGGCCCGCGGCCGCGATGACGAGGCGTCCCCGGACACCGGCCCGTCCGACGCCATCGGTCGACACGGCCCCTGCGGGAACCCCCCGCGCGGCCGTCACGGCGACGTCACCTCGCCACCCGGCGTTCCGGTCACGATCGCACCCCCGACGCGGCCTCACCCGGTGCGTCGGTAGCCGGCATGGATGCGGATCCAGCGCGCTCGCCCTCGGGTGCCGCCGTCACGACGGTGCGGCCGGCGAGCATGGCTGCAGCGCGAGCCTCGAGCTCGCGGCCCTCGTCCTCGGTGTCCGGCCACATCGGCTTGAAGCTGTACCACTGCTCCGGCGCGGCGCCCACGGTCATCTCGAGGAAGTCGGCGATCCGCTGGGTTGCGCGCTGGATGTCGGCGGGGTCGAACGACGGCACGGCGAAGACGTCGTGCGCCTCGAGACGCAGCGTGCCCTGCGGCGTGCGACGGATCGCCAGCGGCGCGATGATCGCCCCGGTCTTGGCCGCAAGCGTCGCCGGACCGGCGGGGAGCGTCGTCCACGCGCCGAACAGCTTCACCGGGACACCGTCGGCGCGGTAGCCCCAGTCGACGAGCAGCGCGAGGATCTCTTTGCGCCGG
>DATFQL010000288.1:0-4853 GCA_035264305.1 Candidatus Limnocylindrales bacterium
AGGGCCCGGAGCCGCGCGGCGTCTTCGGCGGACACGAGCGCCCGATGCGTGGCGTCGAGCGGAACCATCCGGATCGGGCGGCCGCAGTTGACGACGATCCTCGCGGCCTCGGGGTCGAGCCAGATGTTGAACTCCGCCGAGGCCGTCGAGTTCCCGTGGTCGTGGGCGCCGCCCATGATGACGATCTCCGGGATCCGGTCCAGGATCCGCGGCTCCTTCTGGATCGCGGTCGCGATGTTCGTCAGCGGGCCGACGGGCACGAGCGTGATGTCGCCCTCGGACGCGAGGTACGTGTCGATCAGCCAGTCGACCGCGTGCTGGGGCTGGGCGGCGATCGTCGCCCCGGGCAGGTCCAGCTTGTCACCGTGGATCCGGCCCGCGGCGTTGACCTGCTCTGCCTGCGGTCGCGCGAGCGGCCGGGACATCCCGCGGAACACGGGAACCTCCGGCATCCCGATCCACTCGAACACGCGCAGTGTGTTCTCCACGCACGAGTCGAGCACCGTGTTGCCGTTCACGACCGTCGCGCCGACGAGCTCGACGTCGGGGGAGAGGGCTGCGGTCATCAGGGCGACCGCGTCGTCGGTGCCGGTGTCGACGTCCAGGATCATCTTGGTGGCCATCGACCCAGTGTGCCCAACGCCGCCGGGTCAGGCGGGCCGCGCGCGCGCCGGGATGAAGCGCTCGACGATCCGGTCGCTGGACCGCCCGTCACATGCGCCGAGATTGCGCTCGATGAACGCGTCGTAGGCGGCAAGGTCCCACGTTCCCGCGGCGATCGCCGCGGCGACGCCTGCCGTGTCGCGGACCTGGACGCCGATCATCTCGGTCCGGTAGTCGAGGTACAGGCCCGGGTCGCGCTCGTACGCCTCGAGGTCGTCGACGAGCAGCACGAGCGGCCGGCGGAGGAGGGCCCACTCGAAGATCGACGACGAGTAGTCGGTGATCAGGAGGTCGGCCGCCGCCAGCCACTCGTTCATGTCCGAGCCCGGGTCGCCGACGACGTCGAACCCGGCCGTGTGCACCCGCGACGGGTCGAGGTTCGGGTGCGACTTCAGGACCAGCACGTGGTCCGGGGGAAGGGACGCACGCAGCGCCTCGGCGTCCAGCGCGTCGGATCCGGCCTTCGCGCGGCCACGGCCGCGAAAGGTGGGGGCGTACAGGACGACGGTCCGCCCGGCGAGCAACGGATGGGCGGCGATGATGCGGGCCTTGGCGGCGGCGAGACCGGCCTCGTCGTAGAACAGGTCCGTCCGGGGGGTGCCGAGTGGGAGCACGCGCTCCACCGGCGTCCGCAGTGCTCGCGACCATGGTCCCCGCCCCGCGTCGCCGGACGCAATCGCGTAGTCGTAGTGGCGATGCAGGAAGGTGCGTTCCGGCTCCTCGAGGCCACCCTGTACGTCCGCCCCGAACCGCTTGAGGGCGCCCGCGGCGTGCCACACCTGGACGACGGTCGTCTCCGGTCGGTGCGGTGCCACGTGCACGGGCAGCCAGGCGTTGTCGACGATGACGAGGCCGGACGTCCGCAGGTAGTACGAGCCGCGGACGAGCCGGACCAGGTAGCGAAGCTTGCCGGCGAGGCCGTACGCGTACGGCTCGAGGAGGTGGACACACTCCGTCCCCGGCCGGAGCCGCCGGATGGCTCGATCGAGGAACAGGAGGTTGCCCTCGAGGATCGGCAGGCGCGCCGTTGCGAGGACGACCCGCCGCCGGCGCACGGGGAGCAGCGAGAAGGCACCGCCGAGCACTCGGAGGAGGAGGCTGGCCAGCCGGTATTCCCAGCGGCTCACCGGTCGGGCATCGCGAGCTACATCTGCTGGCGGACGATGATGTTCTGGCCGTCCAGCGTCAGCTCGTCGTCGCGCATCAGGGTCGCGATCACCCGGGCCACCTGCTCCGGCTGCATGATCGTGCTCGGGTCCTCGTCGGGTGCGAGCTTGCGCCGCAGCTCGGTCGCGGTCCGGCCCGGCGAGATCGTGTAGATCTTCACGCCCGACCCCGCGAGCTCCTCGGCGAGCGTCGCCGACAGGTTCACGACCGCGGCCTTGGACGCCGCGTACGCGACCCAGCCGGGGCGCGCCGTGATGCCCGCGGTCGACGCCACGTTGAGCACCTTGGCCGGCCTGCCGTCGCCGAACCTGACCATCTCCCGGATCAGCACCAGCATCTGGAACACGTTGATCGTGAACGTCTTGACCAGGTTCTCGACGGTCGTGTCGAGCAGCGACTTCGGCTCGGCGTAGCCCGCGATGTTGAGCAGCAGGTCGATCCCGCCGTGCTCCGTGCAGATCTCCTCCACGAGCCCGGGGATGGCGTCGAGGTTGCCGAGGTCGTAGGCGACCTGCCGGACGTCCTTGCCGGGAACCATCGCGTCCGCTGTTGCCGCGATTCCGTCGGCGCTCCGCGCGACGAGGATGATCGTGCCGACGTCGGGCTGGCGGCTCATCTCGACCGCGGCCGCGCGCCCGATCCCCTGGCTTGCGCCGGTGATCACGCACACCTTGCCCTCGGTCACGATCGGCGCCCCATCAGGTCCGCGTAGATCGCCTCCGCGGTGACCGTGTCCGTGGGGACCGTGATCTTGATGTTGTGCTCGATGCCGGGGAGGATCCGGACCGGCTCCTTGGCGTACTCGTAGAACAGGCTCGCGTCCTCGGTGAACTCCCGGCCGTCGCCTGCGGCCGCCTCGTGCGCGGCAAGCAGCTTCGCGCGGTTGAACTTCTGGGGCAGCTGGACGTTGACCAGCTCGTCACGCTCGAGGAGCCCCTCGATGTAGTCGGTTCCCTTGAGGACGGTGAACGGGATCGCGAGGCCGAACATCGCGTTCTCGTCCTCGGCGTCCATCAGGCGCCGGAAGTCGGCCACCGAGACGAGCGGCCTTACGGCTTCGTGGATGACCACCGAGTCCACCTCGCGGAGCGCGTGGAGGCCCTTCAGCGCGGACTCCTGACGGCTCGCGCCCCCCACGACGCACTCGAACTTCGCGCCCAGGCGATGGTTCTCGATGAGCTCGCGCGTCGCGTCCAGGTGGTCGGCCGGACACGTGATCACGACGTGCTCGATCTCCGCGATGGCGCGCGCCTTCTCCAGGACATGGATCAGCAGCGGCTTGCCACCCAGCAGCAGGAACTGCTTCGGCACGGGGCGCCCGATGCGGCGGCCGATGCCGCCGGCGAGCACGATCATCCCGGTACGCATCCAGCCCTCCAGGTTCGGCCGCGGCGAGGCAAGGCCGGGCTCCGTGACGGCGTCCAGTCTGCCGGATCGCCCGGCCCCGCGCAGTCGTATCATCGGTCCGCCCCACCACCGTCCGGAGGATCCAGCGTGCCGACGCGGGTCGACGCTCAGCTCCGATCCGCCGCCTGGGAGCGCATCCAGCTCGTGCTCCGGTTCGCGGGGGATCCGGGCCCGCTCCAGCTCGTCCAGGCCGGCGAGCCGCACGACACGATGCCCGCGACACGGCAATGGCGGGACGGCGACGACACGCTCGTGCGCTTCAACCCGTTCCAGGGCCCGGGGCTCCGCCCGCTCGAGGCCGGAGAGTGGCTGCTCGCGGATCCGACCGGATCGCCCGTCCGCGTGGACTCGACCGCGAGCGCGATCGGGTCGGACACGGCCGAGCGGCGGCTGTCGCTCCCCGTGTCCGCGTACATCGTGCGCACGGACGTGTCCGACGGCCGTCTGTCGCTCACCGTCGAGGTCGACCGTCGCGCTGCGGCCCTCGCCGAGCGTGAGACGAGCCCGGCGCGGCGGCTGTGGAAGCGGGCACGGCGGATCCTGTGGCGCATCGCCTTCAGCGTCCTTCGCGTCGTTGCCGGCCGCCATCCGACGATCTTGTTCGCAACCCGCCTCAACGCCCGCCTCACCGGGAACCTCGAATCGGTGCACGACCGGATGGTGGAGCGTGGCCTCGCCAGGGACTACCGGCTGATCGTCGTCGCGAAGCCGGACATCGGCAAGCCGATGCCGTGGCGTCACCGGCTGCGGCTGTTGTGGGCGATGGCCGCCGCCAGGGTCATCTTTCTCGATGACTCGTTCTACCCGGTCTACTGGGTCGACTTTCCCGCCGACGTGCGCATCGTCCAGCTGTGGCACGCCGCGGGCGCGTTCAAGACAGTCGGCTACAGCCGCTCCGCGACGGCCGGTACGCCGCCGTTCAGCCCGTTCGGCCGGATCCACAAGAACACCACCCACGTGATCGTCAGCTCCGATTTTGACGCGCCGTTCTACGCGGAGGCCCTCGGCGTTCCCGAGGACCGGCTCGTCCCCACGGGCATCCCACGCATGGACCGCTTCTTCGACCCCGCGCGGCGTGACGCGGCGATCGCCAGGGCGCGCGAGCTGCTGCCGCAGATCGTGGGGCACTCAGTCTGGCTGTTCGCCCCCACGTACCGCGGGGAGAAGGTCTCGACGGCCAGCTACGACTTCGACCGGCTCGACCTCGACGCGCTCCACGCGCTCGCCGTCGAACAGGACGCGGTCGTCCTGTTCAAGCACCACCCGTTCATCACCCACCGGATCCCGGTGCCGGCCTCGCAGCGCGACCGCCTCGTCGAGGCGACGGACGTCCCGATCGACGTGAACGACCTCCTGTTCAGCGTCGACCTGCTGATCACGGACTACTCCTCGATCGTGTTCGAGTACTCCGTCCTCGGCCGTCCGATGGTGTTCTACGCGTACGACCTCGACGAGTACACGGCCGAACGAGACTTCTACGTCCCGTTCGACCAGTTCGTCCCGGGCCCAATCGTGCGGACGTTCCCCGAGCTCCTCGACGTCATCCGTCGCCGGGATCTACAGCCGGAGAAGGTGGCCGCGTTCGCCGCCAGGCACTTCGCGCACCTCGACGGCAG
>DATFQL010000289.1:0-18759 GCA_035264305.1 Candidatus Limnocylindrales bacterium
CCGGCCGCGATGTTCTTGCTGTCGAAGGTGCCGTCGTCGGCCGTCGCGGTGTGGGCGGTGCTGTCCCCATTCGTCCACGTGACGGTCGTCCCTACGGCAACGGACAGCGAGGCGGGCGCAAACGCGAAGTTCTTGATGCTCACGGCTGACCCGCCGCCGGGCGCCTCAGAGGCCGACTCGCTGGGGCCGGCATCGCTGGGCGCCGCGACGCTCGCGACCGCGGATGCCGGGGCAGACGTGGCGGACCCCGACCCGGACCCGCCACACGCGGCGAGGATCGCGACGGGCAGCAGCAGGGCAAGCACGAGAACGAGGGTCGGGACGGACCTGGTGGGCACGGGCACGGGAGCAGCCTCCTGGGTACCGGCGACGGCGGGCCGGATCTGGCGGAGGATACGCGCCCGGCGTCCGCGCGGTTTGCGGGCGTCGTGTCTGTCGCTCGCGAGTTGACCGTCGATCTGATCGAGCCGACACTCGGGCGCCGGACCTGCGCGACACGCGCTACGAGACCTTCGGCGAGCGACACCAGGCGTGTCCGGGTCGAAGGCATGATTCGGACGCGCGCCCACCACCGGAGCCCACGTGGACGCGTTCCTCCTCTCGTTCGGTGTCATCTTCCTCGCGGAGCTCGGCGACAAGAGCCAGCTCATGGCGATGGCGTTCGCCGCCCGCTACCGCCCGCTCACCGTCCTGCTCGCCGTCACCGTGGCGACCCTGCTCGTGCATGCCGGGTCGGTGCTGGTTGGCGCCCTGTTTGCCGTGGCGCTGCCCCGTGACCTGATCAGCATCGCGGCCGGCATCGCCTTCCTCGTGTTCGCAGCCTGGACGATCCGCGGCGACGAGCTCGGCGCCGACGATGAGAGCCGGGCGAATCGGGGCGGCCGATGGGCGCTGCTGACGATCGGCACGGCGTTCTTCCTCGCCGAGCTCGGTGACAAGACGATGCTGGCGACGATCACGCTCGCAACGACGAACGAGGCATTCGGCACCTGGCTGGGCTCGACCGCGGGCATGGTCGCGGCGGACGCGCTTGCGATCGCAATCGGCGCCGTCCTCGGTTCCCGGCTGCCCGAGCGTGCGATCAAGGTGTTCGCGGCCGTCGCCTTCGTCGTGTTCGGCGTCATCCTCATCGCCGAGGGGCTGCACCTGTTCTAGAGAGGCGGTGGCGACACCCGGTGCGTCGAAGCCGCTAGCCGATGCGCACGCCGAGGGCCAACGCGATCGTCATGGCCCCCTCGACGTCGACGAGCGCACCGGTGATGTCGGCGTTGCGAGGGTCGATCGCGGACAGGTCGCTTCCCCGAAGGTCCGTGGCCCGTAGGGACGCGCGATGGAGCCACGCACCAGAGAGGTCGCAATCGCGGAACGCTCCGCCGTCGAGCCGGGCGCCGGTGAGGTCGGCCTCGCGTAGTCGGACGCCGTGGAACGTCGCGCGCCGCAGGTCGGCGCCGGGAAGGCCGGCGAGCGACCAGTCTCCGCCCTCGACGGCCAGCGCTTCGAACGTGCACCCGTCGAACAGGCTGCCGACGAGCTTGGAGCGCTCGAACCGGACGTCGAAGAAGTGGCACGCGACGAACGTGCAGTTCGTGAATGCCGCGTCGGCATGGACCGAGGCGCTGAACGTGCAGTCTCGGAACGTGCAGTCGGCGAATGCGGCCCCTCGCTCGTCGATGCCTTCGAGCACGACATCCCGGAACAGGACGGCCTCGAACCGGCGGCCGGCGAGAGGACCGGGTTCCCACTCGCCCTCGACCGTCGACGTGGTCGGCGTCGGCTGGTCCCCACCCGCCCGCTCAGCCATCCGTCACGCGAGTCGTCGAATGATCGCGACCGCCAACGCGCGGCACCCGTTGGGGTCAGCGGGAAGGGCACGCTCGATCGCCATCAGCAGCACCCGGTTCCACCGCAGCCCCGGACTGTCGTCTCGGCGTCCGCCGCGCGGAGATGCAGTGATCCGCGCCCGGACAGGTCGATCATCGGCAGCGCGTCGACCGGCTTGCGGGCCTTCACGATCGCGCTGACCATGCCGTCCGCGACGTCATGGGTCGGCGTCACGCTGATGTCGACCAGCCCCGCGGCCTCGAGCCCGTCCCGGAACTCGGTGACGGACAGCGCACCCGCGATGCAGCCGGTGTACGACCCGCGTTCGGCACGCTCCTGTGGCGTGAGCCGGTCCTCGGCGACGATGTCGGTGACGCCGATCCTGCCGCCCGGCCGCAGGACACGAGCGATCTCCCGGAACACGGCGAGCTTGTCCGCCGCAAGGTTGACGACACAGTTGCTGATGACGACGTCGACGCTGTCCGCGGGCAACGGGATCGCCTCGATCGTTCCCTTCAGGAACTCGACGTTCGTCGCGCCTGCGTCGACGGCGTTGCGCTGCGCGAGGGCGAGCATCTCGTCGGTCATGTCCAGTCCGATCGCGCGGCCGGTCGGGCCGACCCGGGACGCGGACAGCAGGACGTCGATCCCCCCGCCCGAGCCGAGGTCCAGCACGCGCTCGCCCTCGTGGAGGTCCGCGACGGCGGTGGGGTTGCCACAGCCGAGGCTCGCGAGGACCGCGGCCTCGGGGAGCTCGGCGCGCTCAAGCGTTGAATAGAGGTCGCGCCCCACCTCCTCGCCGGTTCCTGCGCAACACGTGCCGGAGCCGGCCTGGAGGGCCGCCGCCGCATATCGGGCGCGGACCTCGGCGTGAATTGCGTCGGCGTCCGAAGGCGAGATCGAGTGTCCGGCGTCGGCGATGGTCGGCATGGCGTCCTCCTCGAGGTTGGAATCGAACGACCGTATTGATACTTGACGATATCGATAGTTGTCAATACCTTGGGCGCATGAAACGCCTCGTCGACCCCGACGCCCTTCTCCTCCAGGGCGCAGCAGATCCAACCCGGCTCGCGATCCTCCGCCAGCTCGCTGCGGGGTCGGCGCTGGTGGACGGGATCTGCGCGTGCGACTTCACCTCGTGCTGCGACGTCGCCCAGCCCACCGTGAGTCACCACCTCAAGGTCCTGCGCGAGAGCGGCTGGGTGCGATCGGAGCGCCGCGCGAGCAACGTCTACTACTGGCTCCGACCCGACGCGGTGGAGCGGTTCGGACAGCTCGCGGGGGAGCTGTCGCCGTCCCTCGTCCCGGGTGGACGGCCCGGGTCCTACGCGAACCGGTCGCTTCCCGTGATCCAGCCCGCCGGCTGACGCCTGACGGGAAACGGCACGCGTCCCGAAGGAACGCGTGCCGCTTGGATTGTCGCTCGGCCCGTCGTGCCGGGCAGGACGTCGCGCCTAGCGCGGGACCTCGTTCGTCGAGTCGGGGTTGGATTCCTCGGCCTCTTCCTGGGCCTGGTCGCCGACCCCGGCGCCGCCCGCCGCGCCAACCGCGCCGCCGACGACGGCGCCGGGAGGCCCCGCCACCGCGCCGCCGACCAGGGCACCGGTGATTGCGCCGCCGGCGCCGCCGACGCCCGCACCGGCTTCGTCATCACCATCGGCAGCCTCGCCCGCCACCGCGCCGCCAACCGCGCCGACGACGCCACCGACAGCGGCACCGACCGGCCCGCCGACGACGGCGCCGATGCCGGCGCCCGCGAGCGCACCTGCGCCGGCTCCCGCCGCCTCGGTCGCGTGCTCCTCGTTTTCGATCGCGGTTCCATCGCTGTCCATGGTGGTCGTGCGATCGACGCTGGTCGAGCGATCGACGGTGGCGTCGCCCGGCACAAACGTCACGTCCTTCTCAGGATCGGTCACGGTCCTTCTCCTCGGGTGCGGACGCCCGGCCCGGACGGGACGGCTCGCCGCACGCGAGACGGTAGGAAGGGCCGCGGATGAAATGCGCGCTGGTCACCGCCTCGCGCGTGTCGAATGCATCGAATGGCAGTCGGCGCGACGAGGCTGTGATCGTCGCGCGCTAGCTCGTCCCCGACGCGTCCTAGCGCGCAGCGAGCGAAGCGCGCAGCACGTCGCCCCGGTCCTCGATTGCGAAGCCTTCCGACGTGAGCAGCTCGCGCATCGGCACGTTGTCCGAGGACACCTCGGCGACGAGATGCGCAACCGACTCGCCGCGGGCGACCGCAGCCGCCGACCGGACGAGCTCCGCACCGACGCCCCGCCGCTGCCACGTGTCGGCGACGACGAGCGTGAGGAGCCGGTCCTCCGACGAGGGCATCCGCGACACCCGCGCGATGCCGGCGATCTCCGTCGCGGCGCCGTCCACTGCCTCGGCAACCAGCGCGAACTGCCGGTCGTAGTCGACGTAGCAGATCCGGGCGAGGCGCTCGTGCGCGGTCCGCTCGGCGAGCGAGCGGTCGACGCCATATCGCGCGCGGACGGTCTCCTCCGACAGCCCGGCGTGGAACCGGGCGACCGCCGGCTCGTCCTCGGGCCGGATCGGACGGACCAGGAGCGGATCGCCGTCCGCGGTCCGCGTCGAACGGACGTACTCGCGCGGGTACGGCCGGATTGCCAGCGGCGGCAGGTCGGCGTCCGCCACGGACGCTGGATGCAGCACGACTCGCGCATCGAGCGCGAGGATCCGCTCCGGTGACGCGAGGACGGGGTTGATGTCGATCTCGGCGATCCGGGGCTGCTCGGCCACGAGCTCGCTGAACCGGACGAGCAGTCCCGCGAGGGCGGCCTCGTTGACGGGCTTGCGGCCACGGACGCCCTCGAGCGCGTGCGAGATCGTCGTCTCGCGGATGAGGTGTCGTGCGAGCGCCATGTTGAGCGGCGGCAGCGCGAGCGCCCGGTCGCGAAAGACCTCGACCAGCTGGCCGCCCATCCCGAACAGCAGCACCGGGCCGAACTGCGGGTCGGGTGACGAACCGACGATGAGCTCGTAGCCCGTCCAATTGATCATCGGCTGGACGGTCACGCCCTCGAAGTGCTCGGGACCCGCCTTCTCGGCGACCGCGTCCCGGATCTGGTCGAAGGCCTCGCGCACCGCATCGGACGTCCGGAGGTTGAGCACGACGCCACCCACGTCGGTCTTGTGCGTGATCGATCGTGACAGCAGCTTCGCGACGACCGGGTAGCCCATCGCGTCCGCGGCGGCGACCGCCTCGTCCGGCGTGGCCGCGATCTCCGTGTCGCTGATCGGGATCCCGTACGCGGCGAGGACCTTCTTCGACTCGTACTCGGTGAGGAGCGTCCGTCCCTCAGCCGCGACGTCGGCGACGATCCGGTCGACGTCCTCGCGTGCTTCGCCCCGCTCGGGGGGCGCCGGCAGTGCCGGGGTCTCGTACAGCGACCGCAGGTTGTCGCCGTAGCGCCACAGGTGGTTGAACAGCACGCACGCGGTGTCGGGATACGCAAACGTGGGGATCCCTGCCTCACGAAGGATCCGCGCCCCCTCGGCGACGTCCGCGCCGCCCATCCACGACGCGAGGACGGGTTTGCCCTCGATGTGCGCGTGGCGGACGAGCGCCCGCGCCGTCTCGGTGGGATCGGTCATCGCCTGGGGCGTGAGGATGACGAGCAGCCCGTCCGCGGCGGGGTCAGCGGCCGCGACCTCCAGTGCCTTCGCGTACCGCTCCGGCGGCGCGTCGCCGATGATGTCGATCGGGTTGTTGTGGCTCCAGACCGCGGGCAGGACGCGGTTGAGCGCCTCCATCGTCTCGGTGCCGAGGTCGGTGAGCTGACCACCGCCGCGGATCAGGGCGTCGGTGGCGATGACGCCCGGGCCGCCGGCGTTGGTCACGATCGACAGCTTCCGCCCGAGCGGCCGCGGCTGCTTGGCGAGGATCTCGGATACCTCGAACAGCTCGCTGATCGAGTCGACGCGCAGGACGCCGGCGCGCCGGAACGCGGCGTCGAGCACGTCGTCGGACCCCGTGAGCGAGCCCGTGTGCGACGCGGCCGCCTTCGCGGCCTGTGCCGTTCGCCCCGGCTTGATGACGATGATCGGCTTCGTCATCGCCACCTCCCGAGCGGCGGACAGGAAGGCCCGGGCGTCGCCTATGGTCTCCATGTAGATGACGATCGAGTCGGTGCTCGGGTCGTCGCCCAGGTAGTCGATGACGTCTCCCCAGCCGACGTCGAGCATCGATCCCAGGCTGACGATCGAGCTGAATCCCACGTCCTCGTGTGTCGCCCAGTCGAGGATCGCGGTCAGCAGGGCGCCCGACTGGCTGACGAACCCGACGCGACCCGGGTTCGCGATCCCGGACGCGAAGGTCGCGTTCATCCCGTCGATGGGGTTCATGACCCCGAGACAGTTGGGACCGACCACCCGGATCCCGTGCCGCCGGGCGGCCTGGAGCACCTGGCGCTCGAGCTCGACTCCCTCCGGCCCTACCTCCTTGAACCCGGCGCTGATGACGATCACGCCGCGCACGCCGGCTTCACCGCACTCGGTGATGAGCTTGGGAACGGTGTTCGCCGGCGTGACGATGACGGCGAGGTCGACGGGCTCGCCGATCGCGCCGACCGACCCGTACGCCTTGACGCCGAGGATCGCCGGGCGGGTCGGGTTCACGGGGTACACCGTCCCACCGAACGGGTTCGACAGCAGATTCCACAGGATCGTCCGGCCCACGCTGCCGGCCTTCTCGGTCGCGCCGATCACGGCGATCGACGAGGGATGGAAGATCGCGTCGAGCGGGTGACGCGTGTCACGTGACAGCTGCGGCGCGCTCGCGTCGAGGGTGCTCATCGGGATCGGGCCTCTTGTCCGGCATCGTCCAGGCTGGCGCGCCGCGGCGTGCGCGCACAGCGTCCCACCGATTGGGAACGTCGCGCAACGGGCGCCGGCGCAGGCGGCGGGCGATCAGGTCGGGGACGCCTCGGGCGATGCGCTCGGTGGTGCCTCGGGGGACGGGCCGGACGATGGATCGGGTGCCGGCGTCGGGGTGGGGTCCGCCGAGGGGATCGGGGTGGGAGCGACCGGTGCATCCGTCCCGGACGGCAGCGGCACGTCGGGAGGCGCTGCGGTAGGAGCGGGCGTCGGCATCGCTGTCGGTGTGGCTGCCGGCGTGGGCGTCGGCGTCGCTATCGGCGGCGTCGGCGGCGTCGGCGTCGGACTCGGCGTCGGTCTCGGCGTCGCGTTCGGCGCGCCGCCGGTCCAGGTCGTCGTGGCGCCCTTCACGTACAACCACTCGCGCGCCGCGAGTCGGGAGTCGTGGATCTTGCGGGCGATCGTCCGGCCGAAGTAGCGGACGTGCCACGGCTCGTACCGGTAGCACGTCGCGCCCGGCGACTTCGCCTTCGGATAGCTGACGATCCACCCGTACCGCCACGAGTTGCGGGCGATCCACGAGCCCGCCCGCGTCTGCCCCCAGTCCGCGACGGCCCACGGCTCCCGCCCGCCTGGCGTCTTGAGATCAAGGACGGTGCCCAGCTGGTGCTCGGAGTGTCCCGGGCGCGCCGAGCCCAGGAGCGCGGCCGCGTAGCCGTCCTCCAGTACCCACCGGTTGAACGTGGCGACCTGGGTCTGATAGCTGCGGTACGCGGACTGGACGGCGAACGGCGCGGCAGCGGCGCGTGCGGCGCGGTACATCGCGGTGAGGTCGGCCAGCGCGACCCGCCTCACATAGCCGCGCCCCGACACCCCTGCCCGAGTCACGGGCACGAGGTCCACCGGCGCGTAGGCGCGCGTGAGCCGGTACCGCGTGTCGAGGAGGCTGCGGTACCAGTCGCTCCGTGCGCGATAGCGGGTCAGCGTGTCGGCATAGGCGCACCGCGGCGCGACGCCGGCATCCGCCTCGTGGACGCGCGCGCCCCCGCCAGCACCGGCGGCGAGCGTGCCGAGGAGCACGGCCGCGAGCCCGATCCGGAGCGCTCGATGCGGCCGGTGCGGAGGGACAACGGGCATGCTCGCACCCTATGGGCGCACGGTGCGGTGCGGAATAGCCCGTTCGGGTAGGGAGCCCTGCGACCTACGGTGTTTCCATGATGGCGGGCGCCGCGCACGAGGTGCATGCTGTCGGCCCGCATCTGGTCGGAGGACCCCCGAATGACGCCCGACTCGCCGCTCCACCGGGCGCTGACGGCTTGGCGCATGGCCGAGCGCCGGCTGTCGCTGGCCCCGCAGGACGACCCGGCCCGAGCCGGGCTCCAGGCCGAGGTCGAGCGTCGCCGGCTGGCCTACCAGACCCAGTTCGGGGCCGTCGAGGACGTGGCGGGCCATGGGGCGCCGTACGCCGACGACCCCGAGGATCCGAGTGCGGAAGGCGAGAGCGATCCCGCACCGGCGACGCCCGCTCCGCCGACCGTCGGGAGCGGCTCCCGCTGAGTCGCGCCGCGCCTCAGGGGCGCGGCGGTCCGGCGTCGATCCGGCGCCTCAGGGCGTCCGTGTCGGTGGTCGTCCAATCCGACTCGATCCACCATGTCGCGCCCGCCTCGGCGTGCCGCCCAGCCGTCTCCGCGGCGGCCGCCGGAGCGTCGGCCGGCGTCGTCCCGTCGACGACGATCTCGAACGGGGAGCTGAGGCCCTCGCGGGCGCGGATCCCCCCGAGCCAGCCGACGATCTCCGGCAGCACCTCGTGGCCGGCCGGGCCACCTTCAGCGCTCGTCGCCTGCACCACGATCCCGTCCCATCGCGCGGCGCGACGCATGGACCGCGCGTGCGGCCAGGCCCCCACGACCCAGATCGGCACGCGCGGTCGCTGGACGGGCGTGGGCCGGAACGTCATCGGTGCGAAGCGGAAGTGATCGCCCTCGAAGCCGAACGGCTCGCCTGACCACAGGCCATCGAGGATCGCGAGCGTCTCGTCGAGCCGCGCGGCGCGCACGCTCGTCTCCGTCGCCTCGCCGACGTTTCCGAACCCCTGGTCGTCGAGGGCGCCGAGCCCCACCGGCAGCACGAGCCGACCGCCCGAGAGCCGGTCCAGCGTCGCCGCCTCTCGCGCGAGCTTCCACGGTCGGCGCCGGGTCGCCGCGAACACCATCGCGCCGAGCCGGATGTGCTCCGTGCGCATCGCCATCGCGGCGAGGATCACCCACGGGTCGTACATCTCCGCCTCGCCGATCGCGATGGCGTCGTACGTGAACACGCCATCCCAGCCGGCGACCTCGGCCGCGGCCGCGAGGTCCGCCTGGGTCCGCGGGTCCCCGCCCGTGACGATCAGCCCATAGCGCATCGCCTCATGATCGCCGATGCCAGGGGGACCCAGACGCTACGACGGGTCGGCGGCATCTCTCGGCTGACGGATCCCGCGGCTGCCCGCGACGAGCGCCACCAGCGCGACGAGCATCGCCGCGGCCGCGAGGCCGAAGGCGGCCGAGGGCGCCACCAGCGTCCACACGAGGCCGACTGCGGCCGACGCCACGAGATCGCCACCAGCCTGGATCACCGCGAGGAGCCCGAACGCCGACCCGCGCTGGTGCTCGGGCGCCGCAGCCGCGACCGTCGCGTTCTCCGCGGTCTCGACGGCGCCGATCCCGACACCGGCCGCGACGAAGGCCAGGCCGAGCGGCACGAGGTCGGGCCCGGTCGCCGCGAGCAGCGCATACGCCGCGGCGAACAGCGCGATGCCGACGGCGAGGACCCGCGGCCCGCCGACTGAATCAACGGCTCGACCGGCGGGGAACGACGCGAGCGTCGCCGCAACGTTGTAGGCGACGTACAGCGCGATGCCCGTGATGGCGGCCCGGTCCGCGCCCATGGATGGGACGAACAGGTCCGTCGCGCGCAGGATGAGGAGGCTCGTCGCGACGTTGGCAAGCTCGAACACGGTGACCGCGGCGAGCAGCCGGCCGAGGCGGCCCCGGAGCAGCGGGCGGATCACGAGCCGGATCGGACGGTGCTCGCGGGGGGTCTCGGTCCGCAGGTTGTTGATCGCGTAGGCGATCGCGGCGGCGGCGAGCAGGCCCGGGATGACCGAGAGCAGGATCGCCCCGCGGATCCCCACGGCGGCGACCAGCACGATCGCCAGCAGCGGCCCGACCACGGCACCCGTGTTGTCGAGCGCCCGCTCGAACCCGTAGGCACGCCCGAAGGCGGCGGGCTCCACGGCATCGGCGAGGAGCGCGTTGCGAGCCGGTCCGCGGATCCCCCGCGCCGCCCACGCGAACGCACGCAGGACCCCGACCTGCCAGGCGGTGGTGGCGAGGCCCACCGACGACGAGAGGAGGGCCGTCGCGACGTATCCGCCGAGGGCGACGCGTCGTCGCCGGTTCGGGTCGTCGGCGAGGGCGCCGCCGGCGAGCTTTGCGAACCCCGACACCGCGTCGCTCAGCCCTTCGATCACCCCCAGCACGACAGCGGGGGCGCCGAGGACCGTCGACATGAACGAGGCGAGCAGCGAGGTGGGGACCTCGTGTCCGACGTCGGCGAGGAGGCTCGCGAGCCCGATCCCGGTGACGCCCTTCGTCAGCCAGGGACGCGGACCGGCCACGGGAGACGGGGATGACGACTCGGGCGACGCCGGCTCGGCTGCGGTCACCCGGTGAGCGTAGCGTCCGTGCGGTCGGCGACGACGAGCGTCGGGGATCATCGGCGTGCGGGAAGTGCGCTAGCGTGACCCGATGATCCCTCGAAGAACCGGGAGGCCCATCGGCGTCGGCGTCCAGCTCCCCGAGGTCGAGCGCGAGGTCCGCTGGCCGGAGCTGCGCGCGATCGCGCGGCGCGCCGAGGCCGTGGGCTTCGACTCGATCTGGCTCGGCGACCACCTCCTCTACCGCTACCCATCGGGCGAGACACGCGGCCCGTGGGAGGCGTGGACGACCCTTGCCGGACTCGCGGAGGCGACCGAGCGGGTGACCATCGGGCCGCTCGTGGCGGCGACGGCGTTCCACGCCCCGTTCATGCTCGCGAAGCTCGCCGCGACCGTCGACGAGATTTCCGGCGGCCGGCTCGTCCTCGGTCTCGGGGCCGGGTGGAATCCCGTCGAGTTCGGCGCGCTTGGCGCTCCGTTCGCGTACCGGATCGCCCGCTTCGAGGAGGCCTTCACGATCGTCCGAACGCTGCTGCGCGACGGGTTCATCGACTTCGAGGGCGAGTTCTACGCGGCGCGGGACGCCGAGCTCCTGCCCCGGCCTGCCCGGCCCGGCGGTCCGCCGCTGCTCATCGGCTCGTCAGGCGTGCGGATGCTCGCGGCGACGCTCCCGTACGCCGATGCGTGGAACGCCTGGTACGCGGACACCGGGAACCGCCCCGAGGGAGTCGCGGCGCTCCGTGGCGTGGTCGATGACGCGGCACGGACCGCCGGCCGCGAGCCCCGGGAGATCGAGCGGACGGTCGCCGTGCTCGTCCAGCTCCCCGGGGGCACGGGCCGGGTCATGGGCGACACGGACGACCGGCAGGGCGTCGAGCCGCTGCACGGAACCCCGTCGCAGCTCGCCGGCGCGCTGCGCGCCTACGCCGCGGAAGGCATCGGCCATGTCCAGCTCGTGCTCGATCCGATCACGGAGGCCTCCATCGAGGCGCTCGCGCCGGTGCTCGAGGATCTCGACGGGCGCTGAGCGTCGTCCCGGCATGGGAAACGATGCCGCGGCGGGGCGGCGTCCGGCTAGCATTCGGGCCGTCGTGCGGATTCGCCCGAGCCCGCCCGCATCCCGGAGTCGACGATGACGGCCACACCCGCGGCGTGCGACACGATGGGGGACAGCTGATGACCGAGGCGCGCCAGCGCGGGGCCGGTCCGCGGAACGGCCGCAACGGCCGGAACGGCGGCGATGTGTCGGACCTCGACAAGCGGATCATCGAGCACCTCCAGGAGGACGGCCGGCGCCCGTTCACGCAGATCGCAGCGGACCTCGGCGTCTCGGAGGCGGCCGTCCGTGCGCGGACGAACAGGCTCATCGAGCGCGGCATCATGCAGGTCGTCGGCGTCACCGACCCGCTCAAGCTGGGGTTCCAGCAGTGGGCGATGATCGGGATCCGCTGCGAGGCCTCCCGGCTGCTCGAGGTCGCCGAGGAGATGGCCGCGTTCCCCGAGACGGACTACGTCGTCGTGACGGCCGGCTCCTACGACATCCTCGTCGAGTGCGTCGCGGAGGACAACGAGGCGTTGCTGCGGTTCTTGTCGGAGAAGCTGCGCAAGATCCCCGGCGTCCGCGAGACGGAGACCTTCGTCTACCTGCGGCTGATGAAGCAGAGCTACCAGTGGGGCACCCGGTAGGACGTCCTTAGCCGATTCCGGCTGATCGCGTAGGATCACGCCATCGCGGCCCGTGACGGGCGGCGCAGACAACACCCGGGGGCGGGCCGTGGCGATCGAAACGCTGCTCGCGCTTGTGCTGGTCGCGGCGCTCGCCGTCCTGGCGCTGCTGGCGGCCGCTCCCGGCCACGTGGGCGCCCGGGTCCGCGCGCTGACGACGCGATCGAGCCGACCAGCGCGCGAGGGCGTCGCCCAGCCCGAGATCGCGGCGGGTCGCGAGGGCTCGGATCGGTCGCTGGTGCGCTCGCCCGACACCGCTCCGTCGGACCTCCGGCCGGCCGCGCTCGACCGGGTCATCCGCGTCGGCGCGTGGGTGTTCCTGTTCGTCGTGACGACGATCGTGGCGGTGACGGACCTGTGGGGCGACAACGAGGGTCCGATCGTCGCGCTCCTCGTCCTCGCGACCCTGTACACGTTCGTGGTCCACGAGGTCATCCCGCCTCGCGTGCCGGATTCGCTGCTGCTCATCGTGGAGGGCGCGGTCGCCGTCCTGTTCGCGAGCGTGCTGATCGCGCTGACGGGCGGGGCGGCAAGCCCGTTCTTCTTCTCGCTGCCCTTGATCGTCGTCGGCGCGGCGATCGTCGTCCCGCCCGCGATGACGCTCGCGCTCACGGCAGGCGCAGCGCTCGCGTACCTCGCGGCGGTCCTTGCCGGCCGGCCCCTGATCGACGGTCCGTGGCTCGCGACCGTCGGCGTGAACCTCACCGCGCTGGGGCTGCTGGCGTACGTCGGGATGGCGATCGGCCGCGAGCAGCGGCGTGCGCGCGACGACGCGAACCGGCTCGCGACGGTCGACCCGCTGACCGGGCTGCGAACCCGGCCGTACCTGTTCGGGGCGCTCGAACGGGAACTCGCGCGCAGTCAGCGCACCGGCCGCGCGTTCTGCCTGCTGATGATCGATCTCGACGACCTCAAGGTGATCAACGACCGTCACGGGCATCTCGCCGGCGACCGCGCGCTGCGGCTGATCGGGGACGTCATCACGGCGGGCACACGGCTCATCGACACCGGTGCCCGCTTCGGGGGTGACGAGTTCGTCGTGCTGCTCCCGGAGACCGATCCCACTGGCGGCTGGGTGCTCGCGGAGAAGATCCGGCAGGGCGTGGCCGAGGCCGGCCTGGCCGTCGACGGCACCCCGGTCGCGACGAGCGTGTCCGTGGGCCTCGTCAGCTGCCCGCAGGATGCCCAGTCACTGGGCGAGCTCCTGGAGCGCGCCGACGAGGCGATGTACCGGTCGAAGCGCGGCGGGCGCGATCGGACGACCCGCGTCCCCGTCATGGATGAGGCCGCCCGCGCCGCGACGCCGCGCTGACCGACTCGCAGGACGCTCCGACGGACGCCACGGCGAGCCGGTGTAGCATCGGGCGGTGAGCGACGAGCGACCGCGTCAGGGCCTGTCGACTCGGGCGATCCGTGCGGCGTCCCGGGCGCCGCGCGTGACCCAGAAACCGACGACGGTCCCGATCTACCAGACCGCGACCTTCGCCTCCGGCGATGCCGAGGAGCTGGCCGCGGTCCTCGGCGGCGAACAGCCGGGGTACGCGTACAGCCGCATCGACAACCCGACGGTCGTGGCCCTCGGCGACGCGGTTGCCGAGCTGCACGACGCCGAGTCGGGGATCGCGCTCGCAACCGGCATGGCGGCGATCCACGCGGCGTTCCTGAGCCTCGTCCACGCCGGCGACCGGGTCCTCATCGGACAGGTCGGGTACGGGACGACGAGGACGCAGGCGATCGCGGCGTTCGGGCGGCTGGGCGTCGACATCGGCTATGTCGACACGACCGACGCCAGCGCCGTCGAAGCCGCTCTCGCCGCGCGCCCGACCCGGATCCTCCACGTCGAGACCATCGCCAATCCGACCTGCGTGGTCGCCGACGTGCCGCGGCTCGCGGACCTCGCGCATCGCCAGGGAGCCCTGCTGACCGTGGACAACACCTTCGCGTCGCCCGCAGTCTGCCGCCCGCTCGACCACGGCGCGGACCTCGTCATGGAGTCTGCGACGAAATACCTGTCAGGGCACTCCGATGTGATGGCCGGCGCGGTGGTGGGGTCGTCCGAGCGGATCGAGCGGGTGCGGTCCGCGCAGATCGACACCGGCGCCACGCTCGGGCCGTTCGCCGCATTCCTCGTCCTGCGTGGCATCGCGACGCTCGCAGTCCGGATGGAGCGCCAGTCGCGTACGGCGATGGCACTGGCGACCTTCCTCGAGCGTCAGGACGGCGTGCACCAGGTCACCTACCCGGGGCTCGCGACCCATCCACAGGCCGAGGTCGCGGCCCGCATCCTCGACGGCGGCGGGGCGATGCTGTCCGTCGATCTCGCGGGCGGCCGCGACGCGGGTCGGGCGTTCTTCGATGCCCTGACGATCCCCGAACGGACAGCGAGCCTCGGCTCGGTCCACACGATGGTCGTCCATCCGCCCTCCAGCAGCCACCGGGCCCTCGATTCGGCGTCGCTCGCAGCCGCGGGCATCACCGAGGGGTTGCTCCGCATCTCGGTCGGGCTCGAGGACGAGGCCGACCTGCTCGCCGACTTTGGGGCAGCGCTTGAGGCGGCGCGCGCGACCCGCGCGGGCAGCGCGGCCGCGTCCGGCATCTAGGAGCATCCCATCGCCACGATCGCGGCGCCCCGGCCGGCGGCCCGCCCCGTCCCCGGGCCCATCACCCGGGTGGGGAACGCCGTCTGGGGACTGCTGACCTCCGTCAACTTCGCCGTTCTCCAGATCATCGTGCTCAGCCTGTTCGCCGTGGTCGGGATGACGCTGCGCCAGCTGCCCGGGTTCGCGTTCCGCTCGCCGACCGACTACGCGAACGAGATGGACAGGATCCACACGCTGTACGACGCCGCCCTGGGGACGGCCGTCGTCGACGCGCTCGAGCGGCTCCAGCTGTGGCACGTCTTCAGCTCGACGTGGTTCAGCCTCGGGCTCGTCGTGCTCATCTTCTCGATCGTCGCGTGCACGATCGACCGAACCCCCCGGCTGTGGCGCCAGAGCGCCGAGATCCGGGTCGTCCAGCCCGACCCGTTCTTCGACCCGAAGCTGCCGGACCGGGCGTTGATGGCGGGCGTCGCCGCGGACGACGTCGCCTCGGTGCTGCGGCGGCACCGCTTCGTCGTGCGCCGAGCGGAGGCCAATGGCGCCGCGTACGTCTACGGCGACCGGAACCGGTGGGTGAAGCTGGCGACGCTGATCTCGCACCTCGGGCTCGTGCTGTTCCTCGTCGCGGCGGCCGTGACCTCGCGCCTGGGCGACGAGCAGGGACTCGTCGTGGCCGAGGGTGAGTCGTTGACGGTCCAGCCGATCGGGACGCCGGGGCTGCTTCTCGTCCGCAACCTCGGCTTCGATGCACCCGGGTTCCTCGAGACGGGCAAGGCGAGCGACTTCACCACGCGCCTCGCGGTGTTCCAGGACGGGAAGCAGATCGCGGAGAAGACGATCCGCGTGAACGACCCGCTCGCGGTCGGCGGCTACACGTTCCACCAGAACGGTTTCGGCCCCGCGCCCGACGTGGTCATCCGCGACACCGGGGGACGTCCGCTGTGGTCCGGGCCGATCCCGATGACGGAGCAGGCCGCAGGCTTCCCGTTCGCCGAGTTCGCCGTCCCGGGGCGCGACGTTGCCCTGCAGCTGCTCCTCCGGCGGCAGGCGGACGGCACCGGCGTCCTGCTCGTCCTGCCGTTCCGCGCCGTCGGGATCAATGACGATGGCTCGCCGCAGATCGCGGGCCTCGAGCCGCTCGCGTTGACGCGCGGCGAGTCAGACACGTCCGCGGGCTCCGATTTCTCGGTGGAGCTCCGGGGGTTCCAGGACTTCACGCTGCTCATCGCGAAGCGCGACCCGGGACAGGGCCTCGTCTGGCTCGCGGCCGGGTGCCTGATCGTCGGACTGCTGATCACGTTCTGGTTGCCACGCCGCAGGATCTGGGCCCGCGTGTCGCCCGATGGCCGGACGGCGCTTGTGGTCCGCGCAGACCGCTACGTCGATGTCGCGCGGGAGTTCGGTGGGGTGCTCGACGATCTCGTCAAGGCCCGGCGCGCGACACCGCTGGCAGGCCCGGGTCTGGATCGCTAAGCGTGTGACAGCACGGCCAGGTGCCGTGCGCGGGCGCGGATCCGGGCGTCGGCCAGGCACGCGCCCGGAGCCGCAGATCCGGGGGCCGGCCAAGCACACGCCCCGCGCGCAGATCCCGCCGCGGCGTCATGCCGGTCGCGGGCCCGGAGCCACGAACATGTCCCGGGGCAGGTCCCGCTCGAATCCCGCTGCGCTCCGCGCAGATCCCGCTGCGCCCCGCGCACATCCTGCCATCTAGTCAGCGCACGACTGCTCGTCGCACCTGGCATCGTCCGCCGGCGGTCCCACAGCCCGCGGAGTTGTCAGCCAGTCACGGTTCGGAGACGCGGACAACCGATCCTCCTTGACGGCCGCGATCTGGGCAGTTGCGGCAGCCGAGCAGTCGTTCTTTGACTTCCTGGCTGGGAACCGGCACCGGGGCCGCGCCCAGCTCGCCCCGCCTCCGGACGCACGGCTGCGCCCTGCCGCACACTCTCTGGAGATGGCCGCGCTCCACGAGATTCTCGCCATGGTCCTCCCCGGTGGGGAGTCGATCGGAGCGCCGGTGCCGCAGGGCGACGAGGCGGGCCGCGTCGGGTGGGTGCGCGTGCTGCGTGCGCGCGTCCCGGCGCTCGATGTCCTCGAGGCGTCCGACCTCGTGATCGTCCCCGCGAGCTCGCTGGCGGTCGTCGCGCCGGCGCGGGCAGACCTCGTCGATCTCGCGCAGACGCTCGCACGCAGCGGCGCGTCGGGCCTGCTCCTCGTCCCGGCGGCCGCGTCGACCGGCACCGACGCGCCGGGGCACGACGACGCGATTGCGGCCCTCGGCGCGGCGGCCGCGGACGCCGGTCTGCCTGCGATCCGCATCCAGGGCATGGACCCCGCGACGCTCGAGAAGCGGGTGATCGGGTTCCTCGTGGACAGGCGAGGCGAGCTCGAGCGCCAGTCGAGCGTCCTGGAGGGCGACCTCGCCCAGCTCGCGATGGCCGGGCGCGGCGCCGAGTCGCTCATCGCCGCGATCGGGGGGTTCCTCCGGCGAGCCGTGGCGCTCGAGGGTCGCCGCTCGGACACGATCGCGCTACACGCGCCATCGGACGTTCCCGATGCGGCGGCTGCGGTCGCCGGATACCTCGCCCGGCCGCTCTCGGGTGGCCGGCGCGTTCCGCTCCCCGGTGCACCCGGCGAGAACGCCCCAGCAGGCTGGCTCGTCCTGCTCGGCGATCGCCCCATCAGCGATCTCGAGACCGTCGCCACCGAACGGGTCGCGCCGCTGCTGAGCCTCGAGCTCCTGGTCGAGTCCCAGGTCCGACGCGCCCGCGACGAGAGCGCGCGGGGCGAGGCGCTGCCGTCGGACGGTCCTCCGTGGGTCGTGATGGTGGCGCGGCAGCCCGAGTCGATCCCGGGGCAACCGAGCCGGGAGGAGATCCGGGAGGAGCTGCGGTTCCGGTTCGCCGCACGACGGCTGAGCCTGCGCGGGACGAGCGAGAGCCTCGACCTGCGTGCGATCGCCGCGCTCGAGCAGGCGGACCCGCTGGGTCTCCGGATCGCGAGCGGGATGGCGGAGTTCCTGGGCCGGACGGTGGCGCTCTCGCAGCCGTTCACGGAACCCAACGGGCGCCCGACCGAGGAGGCGAACGCGCGCGCGACGCTCGACGCGGCCGAACGCCTGACCGAGCCGCCACTCGTGGCGAGGGCAGACCGGCTCGCCGCCTATCGGCTCCTCGCATCGTTGGGCAGCCTGCCCGACGATCGGATGCAGGCGACGGCCCTCCTCGAGCCGCTGCTCGACGGCCGTCCGGCAGGCGTCCGCGAACGGCTTGCGACCCTTCGGGCGGTGCTGGATCACGGGGCGGCAGGCGAGGCGGCGAGTCGCCTCGGAATCCATCGCAACACGCTCGCGTACCGGGTTCGCAACCTCGAGGCCCGGACGGGGTGGGATCTGGGCGATCCGGAGCTCCGTCTCGCCCTGTCAGTCGCCGTCCGAGTGGTGCAATCGGCACAATAAACGCGCCGCCAGACGAGGCAGAACGCCGCGCCACCCGATCTCGACCACCGCTAGACTCCTGCCAACACCCCCGACGGATCCCGCGTTTCGTGCCGGTCGCACAACGAGGTCGCCAGGGGGGACGCGCAGGAGGGCGCATTGGCGATCGAGGAGGCGAGCCCGGCACTCGCCCGGATCGAAGCGGCACGCCAGGGCGGGATCCGCTTCATCCAGCTCCAGTTCACCGACATCCTCGGCGTCGTGAAGGCGGTCACGATCCCGATCCACAGGCTCGAGGACTCGGTTCGCCACGGCACCTGGTTCGACGGCTCGTCCATCGAGGGGTTCACCCGGATCGCAGAGTCTGACCAGTACCTCGCGCCGGACATGGAGACATTCAACGAGATCCCGTGGCAGCCGGGGAGCGGCGGCCGCGGCACCGCCCGCGTCATCTGCGACGTGTTCACCCCGCGCGGCGAGCCGTTCACGGGCGACCCCCGGTATGTGCTCCGGCGCCAGGTCGAGCGGGCGCGCAAGCTCGGCTACATCGTCAACACGGGCCCGGAGCTCGAGTTCTTCCTGTTCCGCCGCGGCGAGGACGGGCGGATCAGCCCGCTGCCCCACGACCAGGCCGGGTA
>DATFQL010000290.1:0-6353 GCA_035264305.1 Candidatus Limnocylindrales bacterium
GGCGTCCGCTGGCTGCACCTCGAGCGTCCCCGCGAGGCGGATCGCGACTGGCTCGAGAAGGAGTTCGGGTTCCACCCCCTCGCGATCGAGGACGTGGCGTCCCGCAACCAGCGCCCGAAGCTCGACGCGTACGACGACTACCTGTTCATCGTTCTCCACTTCGCGGTGTTCGACAAGCCGACGGGCCGGCTGCTCACCGCCGAGGTCGACGTCTTCGTCGGCCCTGACTTCCTGATCACGCTTCCCGACCAGACGCTGCCACCGCTCGCCGCGATGTTCGAGCGCTACCGCGAGCGCGAGGAGGTCCGCGAGGGGGTCTTCTCCAAGGGGACCGGGTACCTCCTGTACAAGATCGTCGACACCTGCGTCGACGCCTCCTTCCCGATGCTCCGCAAGATGGGCGCGAAGCTCGACCAGCTCGAGGACGACATCTTCGAAGGGCGGTCAGCCAAGATCGTCGAGGAGATCTCGAACGCGAAGCAGGAGATCATCAACTTCCGGCGCGTCGTCCGGCCGATGCGCGCGGTCCTGCGGGACCTCGAGCGGACGAAGCAGCGCTACCTCCAGGAAGACCTCGACATCTACTTCGACGACATCACCGATGCCGCGGAGCGGATCTGGGACGTCCTCGAGAACTACAAGGAGGTCGCCGAGGCACTGGAGGACTCGAACGAGTCCGTGCTGTCACACCGGCTGAACGAGAGCCTGCGTGTCCTCACCGCGTTCAGCGTCGCGATGCTGCCACTGACGCTGCTCGCCTCGGTGTTCGGCATGAACGTGCCGCTCCCCGGGCAGCAGGGCAGCTCCTCGGAGTTCTGGGTGATCGTCGCGGTCATGGCCGCGACCCTGATCGGCGTGCTCCTGTTCTTCCGCCGTCGCGGGTACCTGTAGCGGAGTGGATCCGGAGAGCCGGCACGCCGTCGTCGGCGAGGTGGCGCGCGTGGCCGGCGACGACGAGGTCGACCGCGCGCATGCCGACCGCGCCTCGGCCGTCTACGGATCGCTTCTCGTCACCGCGCTCGTCGCCGCGCAGGCGAGGAGCGACGCGGTTCCGGAGTTCATCGCGGCGACGCTCGTGATCAGCGTCGGCGTGTTCTGGCTGACCGAGGTGTGGACCGAGCTCATCGCGGTCAGGACGCGCGGAGCCGTGACGTCGCGTGCCGTCCGCGCGATCGCCCGTGCCGAGCTCCCGATGCTCAGCGCCGCGGTCGTGCCTGCCCTGCTGCTGCTCACCGCGACGCTGGGGTTGACCACGGTCGAGCACGCGGCGAACCTCGCGATGGCTGCCGCGATCGCGCAGCTGTTCGCGTGGGGGCTGCTGGTCGGCCTGGCGATGCGCCGGGGGTGGCTGCCGGCGCTGGTCGTCGCGCTCGTCGACGTCGCGCTCGGGCTGGTGATCGTCACGCTCAAGGTCGCCGTCCTGCACTAGCGCCGTACCGCGAGCCCGTCGTCGCGGCCGTCCGCCCCGGCGCGCGCCTACGCCTCGGCGAGCGGCCGCTCCCCGGAGCCGACGTACCTCACGTCCGGTCGGATCAGGCGGTTGTTCGCCGCCTGCTCCAGCGCGTGCGCCGTCCACCCCGCGTGACGCGCGAGCGCGAACGTTGCCGGGAACAGGTCGGGCGTGAGCCCGACGCCCATCAGCACGGGTGCCGCGTAATACTCGACATTCGTCTTGAGGGCGCGGTCCGGGTGCTTCTCCGCGAGCACCTTGAGCGCGACGTCCTCGACGGCGATCGCGAGCTGCAGCCACTCGGGCTTGTGCTCCATCGATTCCGCGACGTCGCGCAGGGCCGCGGCCCGCGGGTCGTACGCCCGGTACACCCGGTGGCCGAAGCCCATCAGCCGGTCGCCGCGCGCGATCGTCGCGCGTACCCATTCCTCGGCGCGCTCGGGGGAGCCCACCTCGTGGATCTGCTCCACGACCTCTGACGGGGCGCCGCCGTGGAGCGGCCCCTTCATCGCGCCGATGGCGCCGCACACGGCGGACGCGATATCGGCCCGGGTTGAGGTGATGACACGGGCCGTGAAGGTTGACGCGTTGAAGCCGTGCTCCGCGCCGACGACGAAGTACGCATCGAGGGCCCGGGCCGTCTCGGGCTCGGGTCGCTCACCCGTGATCTGGTAGAGATACCCCGCGACGAGGTCGAGCTCTGGGTCCGGCTCGACCGGCTCGAGGCCCTGGCGCAGCCGCGCGAACGCCGCGAGCGCCGACGGCGACGAGGCGGTCAGCTCGCGAGCGTGCTCGGGTGTCGGCGGCCACGACGGGTCGTTGACGGCACCCCATGCCGACACGGCGGTTCGGAGCGCGTCCATCGGCTTCGCGGTCTCCGGCAGCGCGCGAAGCGCGTCGAGCACGGGCGCCGAGACGGGGCGGCACGGAAGGTGCGCGTCCGGGTCCCAGTCGCCCGTCCACAGCAGCTCGGCGACGCTTGCGTACGAGCCGTCCCGCACGAGATCGCCGATCGGGTAGCCGCGATAGAGCAGCCGACCGTGCTCGCCGTCGATGTACGAGAGTGACGTCTCGCCAGCGATGACGCCCTCGAGCCCCGGAGAGTACGGACGGGTGTCGGCAGGTCCCGCCGCGGCCAGGTCGCTCATGTGGACGATGGTAGCCCGGCGGCCTCGACCGTGATGCGAGGTCCCTGCCGTGGCGGCGTCAGCGATCGCGCTCGATCGCCCGCAGGACCAGCCGCACGACGATGCTCCCGACCGTGGCGAACACGAGCGCGCCGATGAGTCCTTCGACGCGGCCGAGCCCGAGCGCGCCGCTCAGCCAGCCGCCGATGACACCGCCCACGATGCCGACGACCATCGTCGGCAGGCATCCCTGCACGGAACGCGAGCCGACGAACCAGCCCGAGACGCTGCCGGCGATGAACCCGACGATGATCCACCCGAACAGCCCGAGCTCCATGGCTCCGAGTGTGCCACGCACCGCGCGGCGCGGCGTCAGACGGCGCTGAGGGCCGCCGGCGTGCCGCCGACCGAGGCGCTGCGTGCCGCGTGACGGCGTTTCCGCGCGCGCCGGCGCCCCCCACCCCTACCCGCCGACGAGCCCAGTCGCCGCCGGCTCGTCCACGTACCACGTCGCGCCCGGGATCCGGGCCGCCCGGACGGGGAGCTCGCGGACGTCGTCGCCGGTCCACGCCCGGCCGAGCGACTCGGCCTTGGACGAGCCGGTCGTGACGACGAGGACGCGCCGAGCCGCCCCGATCAGCCGCGGATGGATCGTCACCCGCGGGATGTGTGGCTCGATGTGGGTCGGCGCCGGGACGCCCACCACGAGCTCGCTGCGATCCCATACCTCGGACCCCGGGAACACCGACAGGATGTGCCCGTCCCCCCCGACGCCGAGGACCAGCACGTCGAACGCCGGCACCCCGTCGGGACCGGCCGGCACGAGCGACGCGATCTCGGCGGCATAGGCGGCGGCCGCCCCCTCGGTTCCGGTGCCGTGGGCGATCGCCTCGGACACGCGGACCGGGTGCAGGTTGTCGGCGTCGATCACGACCCCGAGGCCGTGCGCGCCCGCGTCGGCGTTGAGCCTCCCGACCTGTCCCTCGTCGCCACCGGTCACGAGCAGGATCTGCTCGAGAGGCTGGACGTTCGACGCCGGATGATCCGAAGGGACGAAGCGGTCGTCGCCCCACCAGACGTGCACGTGCTGCCAGTCGACCCGGTCGCGCAGGGGTGGGGCGGCAAGGAGGCGGTAGATCGGCGCGGCCGAGGAGCCACCGGTCGTCGCCCAGTGCGCGACGCCGCGCTCCTCGATCGCGCTGCGGAGGCCTTCGGCGATGTCGGTGGCGGCGGCGGCGGCGACCCCCTCGGCATCGGGCAGGACGCGAAGCTCGGGCAGGGGGTGGTCGGGGGGCATCACGGGCAGCCTCGATCGGGGGCGAAGGTGGATGGGATCAGCCGTCGGGGCCGATGAGCTCGGCGGCCATGCGAATCGTGTCGACCGCGAGCGGGTCGCGGCCCCCGGTCTCGAGCGCCTCGCCGAGCAGGTCGACCTCGCCACGGCGCGGCGCCTTGAAGGTACGGTCGATCGCCTGGACGCCGTCCAGCCACGTGTGGACATGGACGTTGTCGGCCTCGGCGGTGACGTCGGTCCGGAGCTCGCTGCCCCGGCGCTCCGCGAGGAGCTCGACGCGCAGCGTCGTGCCTGGCGGCATGGGGGACGCGATCGGTCGCATCACGACGCCGACCTCGCCACCGGTGCCGCGCAGCCGCGCGCCGAGCCCGCGGTGGAGCGGTGGCCGCTCCCCGGGCCGAACCCGCGTCGCCGGGCCCCGCAGCTCGACGGGGGCGAGCGGCGACGTGACCCGCATGCCGAGTCGCGAGGCGAGCCACGCGACGTGGTACAGCGGCTTGATCACGTTCGTCGACCCCGGCGCTCCGGTCTCGTCGTGGGTGCCGTACGTGACCGCGATCCGCCGGATCGACCCGAGGAACGGCAGGAAGTCGGGCAGGTCGAACACGGACGCGATCGCCTCCCGCCAGCGGGACTGCCGGACGAGCGCGAAGTCGCGGATCGCCAACCGGTCGAACGCGTCGTACAACCCCGCGAGCTGGTACAGGCGCCGCAGCCCGTCGCCCGCCCACGCCGACCCGTCGACGACCAGCCGGTCCGTCACCTCGAGCAGGTCTCTCGCGGGCTCGCGGTCCAGCGGCGGCTCCCCGGGCCACCACACCGTGACCGGCAGATCGTGGACCAGCAGCGGCTCCACGAGCGCCGTCAGGTGGCGCCCGGTCTCGCCGCCTGCCGTGAGGAAGATGAGCTCGGTGCACGTCTCGGGCGCGTCCTCGCGGGGCAGGACGCAGTGGGCCTGGATCCGGGCGTCCAGCCACGGCGGCCCGTCGGGGTCTGCGGACAGGACCACGAGCGTCCGCGACGGGTGTCGACCGGTCAGGCGCTGGATCGTCTCCGCGGATCGCTCGCCGATCTCCGGCTGCCGAGCGACGACGACGAGGTTCATGACCGAGGTCCGGGCCGCGATGTGCCGTCCCGGTTCGGCGCCGTCGACGCCGATCAGGAGGTTCGGCTGCGCCCAGATCCGGGTGAGCTCGGTCTCGATCTCGTCGATGGTGTTGGCGTGGGACAGCCAGCGCATCGTCGGCTCGCCGGGCGTCGGCGGGTCCGCCAGCTCGATCCGGCCCCCACCCGCGGGCCGCGTCCCGACGGCGATGATCTCGCCGAACTCGCGTCCGCCCGCGTTCGGGCCCGACGCTGCGGGGTCGGCCGTCCGCGGCATCGCCTCGGCCGGCTCCGGCGCGCGCTGGAGTCCCTCGGCGGCGGCGGCGTGGCGGTCTCGCGCGCTCTCGGCCACCGACCCTAGATCCGGCGCCAGCGATGGCCCTCGCGGGCGAGGAGATCGTCCGCCTCCTCCGGGCCCCAGGTGCCGGCCTCGTAGTTCGCGAACTCCGGGGGCGGCATGTCCGCCCACGAGGCGATGATCGGGTCGACGATCCCCCAGGCCTCCTCGACCTCGTCGGCGCGCGTGAACAGCGAGGCGTCTCCGAGCATCACGTCGAGGATGAGCGTCTCGTACGCGTCCGGGCTGTCGACCTGGAACGCGGAGCCGTACGTGAAGTCCATCGTGACGTTGCGGACGTCGATCCCGAGGCCCGGCACCTTGGCGCCGAAGCGGAGCATGATCCCCTCGTCCGGCTGGATGCGCATCGCGAGCAGGTTCGCCTCGGGATCCGTGGCGCTGTCCTTGAACAGCTGGTGGGGGACGTCCTTGAACTGGATCGCGATCTCCGTTGCCCGCTTCGGCAGTCGCTTGCCCATGCGCAGGTAGAACGGGATCCCCGACCAGCGCCAGTCGTCGACCGTGAGCCGGGCCGCGATGTACGTCTCGGTCTCGGACTGCGGGTCGACCTCCGGTTCCTCGCGGTACGCGCGCACCGGCTTCGCGTTGACCCACCCCGGGCCGTACTGCCCGCGGACGACGTCGGTCCGCACCTGCTCGGGCGTCAGCTCGGCCACCGCCCGGATGACCTTGACCTTCTCGTCGCGCAGCGCGTCCGCCTCGAACGTCGCCGGCGGCTCCATCGCGACGAGGCTGAGCAGCTGGAGCAGGTGGTTCTGGAGGAAGTCCCGACTCGCGCCCGTCTCCTCGTAAAACGAGCCGCGACCCTCGATGCCGAGGTCCTCGCCCACGGTGATCTGCACGTGGTCCACGTACCGGCGGTTCCAGATCGGCTCGAAGATGCCGTTCGCGAACCGGAACACCATGAGGTTGCGGACGGTCTCCTTGCCCAGGTAGTGGTCGATGCGATAGACCTGCGACTCGTTGAAGACGCGCGTCACCGCCCCGTTGAGCCCGACGGCCGAATCGAGGTCCGTGCCG
>DATFQL010000291.1:0-3053 GCA_035264305.1 Candidatus Limnocylindrales bacterium
GTGGGTCGTCGCACAGGCGGTCGTCGGCGGCTCCTCGGACGCGGCGGTCGCGCCCCTGTTCCTGTGGGTGTACGGCTGGGTGGGACTCGCGCTGACGTCCGCGCTCCTGTTTCCCGTGTGGGAGTGGCTCGACCCGTTCGCGACGCTCCACGACCTGTTCGCCTGGGTCCTGCGCACGATCGGCGTCCAGGGCTGGCCGACGACGCCCGTTCCCCGTGCGGCGCGCCTCTGGCCGGCCGTCGCCGGCCTCGCGTTCTTCGTCTGGCTTGAGCTCGTGCCGATCGTCGGTACGGCGACGCTCACGGTCGTGCTGGTCGGGTACACGCTGCTGACGCTCGCCCTCATGGCGCAGTTCGGGCGCGACGAGTGGCGGGCGCAGGGCGAGACGTTCACGGTGTGGTTCCGGACGCTCAACCGGCTCGCACCGTTCGGCGTCGTGTCGGCAGACCGCGCGGCGAACGACGCGGGCGAACCGCCTGCGCCGGATGCGATCGACGACGCCGTGGTGGAGCGCCGGCCGTTCGCGACCGCGCTGCTGCGCGGCCCCTGGTCCATGCCCCTGGTCGCGCTCGTGGCGATCGGGGTCGCGTCGATCATCTTCGACGGCCTGTCACAGACCGTCCCGTTCGCGACGCTGTTCGGTGCGCCCGGCCTCGTGCCGAAGACGCTCCTCCTCCTCGGGTGGCTCGCGATCGTCGCCGGCGCGGCCGTGTTCGTCGGCCGGACGGTGAGCATGGGCGCGATCGGCGCAGGACTCGTCCCGATCGCGGTCGGGTATCTCATCGCGCACTACCTCACGTACCTGCTGATCAACGGGCAGTACCTGCTCGCCGCGATGTCCGACCCGCTGCAGCAGGGGTGGGACCTCTTCGGGACCGCGTTCTTCGTTCCCGTCGCAGACGTGCCGCCGGGCCTCGTGTGGACCGTGCAGCTCGCCGCGGTCGTCGGCGGGCACATGATCGGCGCGTGGGCCGGGCACGTGACGGCCCAGCGCGACATGGCGGCCCTCGCCGCCCGTCCGATCCGGGACCGGCGCCACCGAAAGATCGCGGGCGCATCCGACGGGATGCCGCGCGACGTCCGGTACCGGGAGATCCCGCTCGCGGTGGTGATGGTGGCGCTGACGACGATCACGCTGTGGTCGCTTGGCCAGGCGATCGTCGTGGAGACCGCGCCGGAGGCTGGCGCGCCCATCAACATCTCGAGCTCGTAGGCTTTCGTCGGCCCTCCACCGGGTCTCCGCCCGCGACTCAGGCGGGCACGGCCTCGGCCGCGCGCTGAGGAACCCAGTCGGTGATCGAGCGCACGCGCGCGATGTCGTCGACCAGCGCCGGATCGAGGGCCTCGGCCGCCGCGATCGCGGTCTCCATCGCGGTGAGGCACAGCACGCCCTCGGCGATCGCGGCGTGCCGGATGTCGGCCGCGTCCCGGACGGCACCCGAGCGCGGCGTCGGCGTGTTGACGACGAGCCGCACGTCACCTCGCGCGATCGCCTCGAGGATCGGCACCTCGCCCATGCCGCGGTCTGGCTCTGCTCCCAGCTTCGCGATCGGATCGACGCCGAAGCCGGCCTCCCGCAGGGCGGTCCGTGTCCCGGGCGTGGCGGCGAGCCGGTAGCCGGCCCGGCGGAGCGCCTTCGCCAAGGGCACGAGCCCCCACTTGTCGCGGTCAGCGATCGACAGCAGGGCGAGGGGCGTCTCCCCGTCGTCGGCGCGCGGCGGCACGAGCGACGCGCCGGTGAGCGCCTTGGCCATCGCGACCCGCGGATCCTCGGCGATGCCGATCACCTCGCCGGTCGACTGCATGAACGGCCCGACCGACGGGTCGACGCCCTTGAGCTTGGCGGTCGAGAAGGCCGGCGCCTTCACCGCCACGAACGGCGGGCTGGGCCGGAGCCCGGGCGTCCAGCCCAGATCGGCGAGCGTCGCACCGAGGCCGATCCGGACCGCGAGCTCCACCATCGGCACGCCGGTGACCTTCGAGAGGAACGGCACCGTCCGGCTCGCGCGCGGGTTCACCTCGATCAGGTACACGCCGTCGTCGCGAACGATGAACTGCGCGTTGACGAGCCCCCTCGCCCCGAGCGCCAGGCAGACCCGCTCCATCGTGTTGACGATGAGGTCGACGTCGCCCTCGGACACGTGCTGTGGCGGGAACACGGCGATCGAGTCACCCGAGTGGACGCCGGCGCGCTCGACGTGCTCGAGCAGGCCCGGGATGAGCACGCTCGTCCCGTCGCACACGGCGTCGATGTCGACCTCGATGCCCTCCAGGAAGCGGTCGATGCGCACGGGCCGGTCCGGGTCGACGACGGCGGCCGCGGCGAGGTGACGGACGAGGTCCTCGGGCGAGTAGGCGAAGTCGATGGCGAGCCCGCCGATGACAAACGACGGCCGGACGATGACCGGGTAGCCGATCCGCTCCGCGAGGGTGAGCGCATCCTCGATCGATTCGGCCATGCCGCCGTCCGGCTGCGGGATGCCCAGCCGGTCGAGCAGCGCCGCGAACCGCACCCGCTCCTCGGCCTGGTTGATCGCCTCGAGGTTCGAGCCGAGCAGCGGCACGCCGGCCGCGGCGAGCGGCGCGGCGAGGTTGAGCGGCGTCTGGCCGCCGAATGCCACGACCGCGGGCAGCGCGTCGGGGCGGGGCAGCGGCCCGCCGCTCTCGAACTCGACGATGCTCCGGACGCTCTCGGCGTCGAGCGGCTCGAAGTACAGGCGGGTGCTCGCGTCGAAGTCGGTGGACACCGTCTCGGGGTTCGAGTTGACCATCACGGCGCTCCAGCCCGCGCGGCGGAGGACGTCGGCCGCCTGGACCGCGCAGTAGTCGAACTCGATCCCCTGCCCGATCCGGACCGGCCCGCTGCCGATGACGAGCGCGCCGGGGCGGTCCGCGGGCGGCGCCTCGGGCGGCGACCCGGCCGAGGCATACGTCGAATAGAAGTAGGGCGTCTCGGCCGCGAACTCCGCGGCGCAGGTGTCGACCATCGCGTAGCCGGGCACGAGACCGAGCTCCAGCCGGGTGGCCCGGACACCGGCCTCGGTGACGCCCGC
>DATFQL010000292.1:0-2124 GCA_035264305.1 Candidatus Limnocylindrales bacterium
CGGGGACGTGGTAGAACAGCTCGCCGACGTAGGGGTGCTCCTCGTCGTCCGCCCGACCGTTCGTGATCGCGCCCGCCGGCGCCGCAAGCGCCATCGTCAGCGCCACCCCCGCCACCAACGCCGTGCGAACCCGTCCCTGCCGCATGCGTTCCTCCCGGTCCTCGTACCAAACCGTCATGCCGAGTTACGGGTTCGCAACGCGCAAGGTTCCCCGGGGCCGGTCGACGTGAGCGCCATGGCCCCGATCGAGGGATAGCATGCATGGTGACACGATCCCGCCTCACGCAGCGCCCGGCGGCGCAGACCCGGAGACATCCCGATGACCGCGACGCACGACCTCCACGAGCTCGGCCAGAGCGTGTGGATCGACAACATCACCCGCCCGATGCTCGACTCGGGGACGCTCGCCCGGTACATCGAGGAGCTCGACGTGACCGGCCTGACCTCCAACCCGACGATCTACGACAAGGCGATCGGCGGGTCCGAGTCGTACGACGATGACGTCCGGGAGTCGGCAGAGGCGGGCGATCCCGCGGAGGAGACCTTCTTCCACGTCGCGTTGAGCGACCTCACCCGTGCCGCCGACCTGTTCCGGCCCGTGTACGACGCCACCGACCATCTCGACGGCTTCGTGTCGCTCGAGGTATCCCCGCTCATCGCCTACGACAGCGATATCACGCTCGCCGAGGCGAAGCGCCTGCACGCGAAGGGCGGCCGGGACAACCTGTTCATCAAGATCCCCGGCACGCACGAGGGCCTCGTCGCGATCGAGGAGTCGATCTTCGCGGGCGTGCCGGTGAATGTGACGCTCCTGTTCTCGCCGAAGCAGTACCTCGCCGCCGCCGAGGCGTACACCCGGGGGATCGAGCGGCGGATCGAGGCGGGCCTGGATCCGCGCGTGACCTCGGTTGCGTCGCTGTTCATCAGCCGCTGGGACGCCGCGGTCGCGGACAAGGTGCCGGCCGACCTCAACCTGAAGCTCGGCATCGCGGTCGGGGCGGCCGCGTACGCCGAATATCGGGCGCTGTACGCGACCCCGCGGTGGCAGGCGCTCCTCGCGAAGGGCGCGAAGCAGCAGCGGCTCCTGTTCGCGAGCACCGGTACGAAGGACCCGAGCGCGCCAAAGACGCTGTACATCGAGGGCCTCGCCGCACCGGACACGATCGACACGATGCCCGAGGACACGATGCTCGCGCTCGCCGAGGCCGACGTCGCCCTCAGGCCGCTCCCGATCGACGGCGCCGACGCGCGAGCGACGCTTGCACGCTTCGAGGAGGCCGGCATCTCGATCGACGGTCTGGGCCTCGAGCTCCAGCAGAAGGGCGCCGAGGCATTCGTGAAGAGCTGGGAGTCGCTCCTCGCGCGCGTCCACGAGAAGGCCGAAGCAGTCACGAGCGGCCGCTAACCAGCCGCCGGGGCATCGCCTCCGGGGAGCTCGTCGCCGTCCCTGTTCTCCGCCAATCTCCCTGCCTCCCGTCACCACGAGGCACGCCGCGCATGAGGAACGCCAAGGCCCGCCGGCGAGCACGCGCCGCCATCGTCGAATTCGGCGTGCGGATGCAGGCGGAGCGGCTCGCGTACTGGACGTCGGGCAACCTCTCGGTCCGCGTGGCAGGCGAGCCGGATGTCATCGCGATGTCCCCGACCGCGATGCCCTACGACCTCGTGGAACCCGACGACGTGCCGCTCGTCCGCCTCGATGGGACCGTCGTGGGCGGCGGGCGGTCGCCAACCTCCGAGCTGCCGCTCCACACGCTGATCTATCAGCGCCGGCCAGAGGTGAATGCGATCGTCCACACCCACAGCCCCGCCGCGCTCGCGATGGCCGGGCTCGACTGGACGCTCCCGCCGTTCCTGACCGGGCTGGTCGAGGCGACCGGCGGGGGGGTCACGTGCGCTCCGTACGCGCGCCCCGGCTCCGCGGAGCTGGCCGACGCCGCGAACGATGCGCTCGCCGACCGCGGCTGCTGCTTCCTGCGTCACCACGGACTGCTCGCCATCGGCGGGACGCTCGCGCTCGCGTTCAGGGCCGCGACGGTGACGGAGGGTGCCGCGGACGCGTACCTCCGCGCGCGTGCCGTGGGCGACGTCGACGACCTGCCGACCGCGGAGACCCACTGGATC
>DATFQL010000293.1:0-3413 GCA_035264305.1 Candidatus Limnocylindrales bacterium
GACGGTGCCCGCCAGGGCTTCACGCCTTCGGGCGAGCGCATCGGACGCAACGAGACCTGCTGGTGCGGGTCCGGCCAGAAGTACAAGAAGTGTCACGGGGCCTGATCGGCAGGGTCGTCATCGGCACTGCGCGCGCGGGGCTCGTCGCGGGACTCCTCCTCGCAGCGGCCGCGGGGTTTGCGGCGCTGCGGATCTGGCAGCAGGGCGAGCTCGACGAGGAGCGACCGGCCGATGCCATCGTCGTGCTCGGCGCCGCGCAGTATGACGGCACGCCGTCGGCGGTCTTCCGGGCTCGGCTGGACCACGCGATCCGACTCTACCGCGCGGGCGTCGCGCCATACCTCGTCGTGACCGGCGGCAACCAGCCGGGCGACCGCACGACCGAGGCGGCGGTCGCACGCCGGTACGCCATCGGGCAGGGGGTCCCGCCAGAGGCCATCTTCGGCGAGGACGAGGCGCGGAACACGCTCGACTCCCTTCGCGCGGTGCGCCGAGCGATGGCAGACCGGGGGGTCACGAGCGCGGTATTCGTGTCGGACCCGACCCACATGCTCCGGGTCCTCAGGATCGCGAACGACCTCGGGATCGACGCCTACGGCTCGCCGACGCGTACCTCGCCCGTCCAGGCCGACCCCGTGCTCCGGGCACGCGCGACGATCCACGAAGTCGCCGCGCTCGCCCTCTACATGGCCACCGGCGGCAGCGCAACCACCGACGTCACGAGCGGCTGAACCGGCCTCGGTCCCAGACCGGCACGTCGGTCGGCCCGGGCGCGGCCGCCTCGTCTGCAGACAGCGTGATTTCCCGCATTTTCTCGCCCAGAAACCGGTCCTACCCCTTGGATTGTGCGGGACCCGCACCTATACTCGGTCGCAGTCCATCGCCTCTCCGGAGCGGCGCCGAAGCCCAGTGGCGCCCGATCCCAGCCCGGCGCCGACGTCCCGAGCCGTCGCAGCCACCGTCAGCGAGGACAGGAGTGAGGGAGCTTGTGAAGCAGGCCGAGGAAGCGCAGTTCGTGGACCTGATCGCGTGTGAACGTGACTGCCGGAACTGCAGCTACGCCGCCGCCCTCGACTGTGATGGCAACTGCGGCGTGTGTCCGCACAACTCGTACTGCCCCTGCGTGAACCCCGTCGTCGCCCGGAGCAAGACGGCCCTTCGGCTGATCGAGCTCCGTCCGATCCTGCTTCAGGACCTGCAGGTCCGCGGCTAGTGGACGCCGCCGCCCTCAAGGACCTCGCCGAGCGGATCCGGTCGACCTCGGGGCGTCTTTGACCTCGCCACCAAGGAGTCGCGGGTCGCGGAGCTCGACGCGCGCGCAATCGAGCCGGGGTTCTGGGACGACCAGCGCGGGGCGCAGAAGGTGGTTCGCGAAGCGCAGGGCCTCCGCGAGGAGGTCGACATGTGGCGGGCGCTCGAGAAGCGCATCGACGACCTCGAGGAGCTCCAGGAGCTGCTCGCCGACACGCCCGACGCCGACACCGAGGCAGAGGTCGCGCGCGAGGCGGACCGGCTCGCGAGGGAGTTCGACCGCGAGCGGACGCTGCTCCTGTTCTCGGGTGAGTACGACGCGAAGAACGCGGTCGTGACGATCAGCGCGGGTGCCGGCGGGACCGAGGCCACCGACTGGGCCGACATGCTCCTGCGGATGTACCTGCGCTGGGCTGAGCGGCACCGGTTCAAGGCCGACGTGATCGACTCCCAGCCCGGCGAGCAGGCGGGGATCAAGAGCGCGACGATCGCCGTCACGGGCCGGTTCGCGTACGGGTGGCTGCGCGCGGAGCGCGGCGTGCACCGGCTCGTCCGGATCAGCCCGTACGACGCGCAGAACCGGCGCCAGACGACGTTCGCGCTTGTCGAGGTGATGCCGGAGGCGGACGAGGACGTCGAGATCGAGCTCAATTGGGACGAGATCCGGGTCGACACCTTCCGCTCGTCGGGCGCCGGCGGCCAGCACGTCCAGAAGACCGAATCCGCGATCCGCCTCACGCACCTCCCGACCGGCATCGTCGTCACCTGCCAGAACGAGCGGTCGGCGACGCAGAACCGCGAGCTCGCGATCCGGGTGCTCAAGTCCCGTCTGCTCGAGCTCGAGCTCGAGAAGCGCGAGGAGGAGCTGCGCAAGCTGCGTGGCGAGCACGTGACGGCGGGATGGGGGAACCAGATTCGGAGCTATGTCCTCCACCCGTACCAGATGGTCAAGGACCTGCGGTCCGGACACGAGACCTCCAACACGGGCGCGGTCCTCGACGGTGACCTCGATCCGTTCATGCAGGCCGAGCTCGAGCGGATGGCGACGGGACGGCCACCGAGCGCCGACGGCGCCGCAGACGACTGAACGATGGCGGCGACCGGCACCGTGGAGCCCCGCGGCGCGACGGCGACTGCCGGCGTCCGCTACCGGCCCGGAACCGTCGCCGACCTCGACATCTGCACACGGGTCTGGAAGGCCGGGATCGAGGACTACCAGGCGCGGCTCAACCAGCCGGCGATGCCCGACGACCTCGGCCCGCTGCGGCGGCTGCTGGCCCACCTCTTGACGACCGACCCCGACCGCTTCTGGGTCGCGATCGCCGACGACGACATGGTGATCGGGTTCAGCGCGGCGTCGGTTCGCGAGGGGCTGTGGTTCCTCGCCATGCTGTTCGTGCTGCCCGGGACGCAGGCGCGCGGCATCGGGCAGGCGCTGATGGACCATGCCCAGGCCGGGCGCGACGTCGTTCCGGGAGGACCAGCAGTCCCCGGCCCGGATGCGGCGTTCGACTCCGGGATCCACACCTGGGGCATGTGCACGGATGCCGTCCAGCCGATCTCCAACGGCCTCTACGCCCGGCGCGGGATGATCCCCCGGATCCCGATCTGGCGGCTGTTCGGCGAGGTGCGGCGCTGGACGGCGGTGCCCACGCTCCCGATGGCCCTCGAGGCCGTCGCGTTCGAGTCGATCGCCGCGACCGAGCCGGACGGCGAGCGACGGCTGCAGGCGCTGCTCGACGAGCTGGACAGGGAGGTCATCGGCGCGGCCCACCCGGCGGACCACACGTTCCTCCGCCGCGATGGCCGAATCGGCTTCCTCGTCCGGGACCGCGGCGATGGACGATCACTCGGGTACGCGTACGGGTCGGGCGTCGGCCGCATGGGTCCGATCCTCGCCCTCGATCCGGCGCTCCACCCGGCGCTCGTCGGCGTCGCCGTGCGGGAGACACCGGCGCTCGGGCCCGTCGCGCTGTGGGTCCCGGGAACGGCCGATATCGCCACCCGGGCGCTGCTCGACGCCGGCCTGCGCCTGGACGGCTTCCCCGGTCTCGTGTGCTGGTCACGCGCCGAGCACCCCTTCGAGCGATACCTGCCGATCTCGCTCGCACTCGTCTGAGTGCATCAGGCGCGGCGGTGACACCGGTGCTAGCCTCCGGGGA
>DATFQL010000294.1:0-3539 GCA_035264305.1 Candidatus Limnocylindrales bacterium
CGCGATCCGTAGACTGCGCCGGTGATCGAGCGTGATGACACCTCCCGGCGAGCCCTCCGCGTACGGCTGCGCGAGCTCGTCGCGGGGTCGCGCGTCGGCGACCGCCTCCCGAGCGAGCGGGAGCTCAGCCTCCGGTGGGGCGTCGCGCGGATGACGGTGCGGGCGGCGATGGACGCGCTCGTCGCGGAAGGCCTCGTCGAGCGGCGCCATGGGTCGGGCACGTACGTCGTGCCGCGGCCGTTCGCACGTGTCCTCGGGCTGACCAGCTTCACCCAGGACATGGCGGCTCGCGGACTCGTCGCGGGGAGCAGGCTCCTCGAGTTCGAGACCACCACAGCCGACGCGACGATCGCCGAGCAGCTTCGGGTGCCGCTCGGGGAGCGGGTGATCCGCTTCACGAGGCTGCGCTACGGCAGCGGCGACGCGATGGCGGTCGAGACGACGTGGATCGCGGCCCGGATCGTCCCGGCGCTGCGACCCGAGGACCTCGACGGATCGCTGTACGAGCTCCTGGCACGGCGGTACCGGATCGTCCCGGGCGCCGCCCGCGTCACGATCGAGCCCATGAACCCCGACGCCGAGACGCGCCGACTGCTCACGATTCCCGCTGGACAGGCGTGCCTCCGCCTGCTCATGGTCGATGCCGACATCCGGGGCCGGGTGATCATGGTCGCGACCTGCGTCTATCGCGGTGACAAGTACCAGCTGAGCGCGCACATCTCGGGAGCGGCGTTCGCGACGGCGTCGGAGCGCCGCGCAGGATGACCGCGATCGCACCGGCCGATCTGCGGATCCTTGCCGTCGACGGTGGGCAGTCGGGGATCCGGCTGCACCACTCGGCCCAGGAGACGCCGATCGAGACACGCGGCGTAAGTCGCACGGAGGGCAGCGACGACGAGCTCGTCGCGGCGCTCACGGCCGCGTGGCGGTCGGCGGGGAGCCCGCCGGTCGACCGCGCGGTACTCGGGATGACCACCGCCCCGTCAGACGCGGCACGTTCGCGCGCGCTCGCCGGGCGGATCGGCGCGGAGCTCGGTGCCGCCGAGGTCTGGCTGTGCGACGACTCCGTGACGAGCCACACGGGCGCGCTGTCGCTGGGGTGGGGCGTCAGCCTCGTCGCCGGGACGGGCGTGGCGTGCCTCGCCATGCCGGCCGAGGGCGAGCCGCGCGCGATCGGGGGGCACGGGTTCCTGCTCGGCGATGAGGGCGGCGCGTTCTGGATCGGCCGCGAGGGACTGCGCGCGGCACTTCGTGCAACCGAGGACCGTGGCGCCCCGACGACACTGACCGAAGCCGCCGGTCGCCGGTTCGGGCCGCTCGAGAGCCTCGCGGTCCGCGTGCACGACGATCCTCGGCCGGTGAACGAGATTGCGCAGTTCGCCGCGGACGTCCTCGCCGCCACAGATCTCGATCCCGTCGCCGCCGCGATCGTCGCCCAGGCGACGAACGAGCTGCACGGGGTGATCGTCGCGGCCGTCAGGGGCGCCGTCCACGGCTCGGAACGGGTGCCGATCGGGCTCGGTGGCCGTCTCCTCGCGGAGCCGACGCCGGTACGCGACGCGCTCGACGCCCGGCTCGCGGGCGACAGGACGATCGCCCCGCGCACGGCCGACCGATCGCCCCTCGACGGCGCGATGCTGCTCGGCCGGCAGGCGACGCCCGGGCGGTACTCGCCGCTCGTCCACGTCTGGCGCCGGGACGACGCGTCATGACGGACACCGTGACGACCACCGCCGGCCATCGCTATCTCGCCGAGGCTGCACGGCTCGTCGAGCGGCTCGCCCACGAGGAGTGGGGGACCATCGCGGCGGCGGCGGACCTCGTCGCCGACGCGCTCGCCCGGGGCGGCGATCTTCATGCCTTCGGCACGGGCCACTCGCACATGCTCGCGGAGGAGCTCTACTACCGGGCCGGCGGGCTGGTACGGGTGAAGCCGATCCTGTTCGAGGGCCTGATGCTCCACGCCGGCGCCGAGCTGTCGACGTCGCTCGAGCGGCTCCCGGGCATCGCCGCCGCGATCCTCGAGCAGCACCCGATCTCGCCCGGCGACGTCCTGGTCGTGGCGTCAAACTCGGGAGGAAACGCCGTCGTCGGCGAGCTCGCCGGTCTCGCCCGAGACCGTGGCGTCCCCGTCATCGCGATCCTCAGCCGGGCACACGCGACGAGCCGCGCGGCGCGCGCGGCGGGCGGGCCGAACCTCCAGGACCTCGCCGATGTCGTGATCGACAACGGGGGAGCGACGGGCGATGCGGCCGTGGCAATCGACGGGTTCGCGCAGCGCGTCGGGCCCACCTCGACGGTCGTCGGGGCTGCGGCACTCAACGCGATCGTCGCGGAGGCCGCGGAGCGGCTGATCGCGCGGGGCATCCAGCCGGAGGTGTTCCTGTCGAGCAACGTCGAGGGCGGCGACGAGCTCAACGCCCGGCTGCTCCACCCGGATGGCGGGCGATGACCGCGAGCGAGTCGCCGTTCGCGGTGCGCGGCGTGATCGAGGGCTTCTACGGCAACCCGTGGACGCACGCCCAGCGCCTCGACATGATCGGGTTCGTCGGCAGGCACGGGATGAACACCTTCGTCTACGGCCCGAAGGACGATCCGCTCGTCCGCCGACGCTGGCGCGAGCCGTACGACGGCGAGGCCCTTGCGCGTCTCGGGGAGGTGGTCGCGGCGGCAACGGATGCGGGCGTCGAGATCGCGTACGCCATCAGCCCGGGGCTCTCGATCCGGTACTCGTCGGCGGATGACCTCGCGGTGCTGCTCGCCAAGCTCGAGCAGGTCGCCGGCCTCGGCATCAGTCGTTTCGCGCTGCTGCTCGACGACCTGCCGGTCGAGCTCGTCCACGAGATGGACCGGGCGACGTTCGGGGACATCGCGCGTGCCCACGCGGCGCTCGGGACGGCCGTCGCAGCCGGGCTGGGACCGGAGCGCGGGCTGATCGTGTGCCCGCTCGTCTACCACGGCCGCGGCGACGAGCCGTACCTGGCCACCCTCGCCGCGGCGCTCGACCCCCGCGTCGACATCCTGTGGACCGGCCGGGCGATCTGCTCCCCGGTGCTGCGGACGCAGGACGCCCGGCGCTTCGCCGCCACGGCGGGCCGGCCACCCCTGTACTGGGACAACTACCCGGTGAACGACGTCGCGATGGGCTGGGAGCTCCACATCGGGCCGTACCTGGGCCGCGACGCCGACCTGCATGAGGCGTCGCGGGGTGTCCTCGCCAACCCGATGGAGCTGTCCGAGGCATCGAAGATCCCGCTCGCGACGATCGCCGACTATCTCGCGGATCCCGGCGGCTACGATCCGGAGGCGAGCGTCGCGGCGGCGATCCGCGGCGTCGCTGGCGACGGCAGCCCGGACGGCGGCCGGGACGCGGAGGCGTTCGCGGTGTTCGCCGAGAACGTGCGCACGAGCTGCCTGTCGGAGCACGACGCGTGGACGGTGACCGCGGCGCTGGCGTCGTTCGGGGCCGCGGCCGACGAAGCGGCCGAGTCGGGAGACCGGACCCGCCTCGCGACCGAGGCGGTCGCGCTTCGGGCGCT
>DATFQL010000295.1:0-6084 GCA_035264305.1 Candidatus Limnocylindrales bacterium
GCGATGGACAACGCGGCGAGCTGCCTCGCGCCGATAGGCCGCCGTGGAGCGCACGTCGTCGATCGGCTTGATCGCCGCGCCGAGCGCCTCGACCGATGCGTCGACCGATCGGAGCGTGCGGGGCTGCCCCTCGAGCGCGGCCTCCGCTTCCCGGACGCGGACCGGCGTCGCCGCCACGGACCCGAGCGCGATCCGGACGTCCTGCCACGTCTCCGTCCCGCGCCACGCGGCGGCGACGACGACCTTGGAGATCGCCTGCGCGCGCCGCGTGCCGACCTTGCGGAACCGCTGCTCGCGGTCCGCACCGAGCGGGATGCGCACGCGGACCAGCAGCTCGTCGGGGCGCGCCGCCGTCCGCCGGTACGCCGGCCAGAATGACGCCGCCGGGACCTCGCGCTCGCCGCCGGCGGCGCCGAGGACGAGCACGGCGTCGAGCGCCAGCAGGACCGGGAGCGTGTCCCCCGCGGGCGAGGCGTTCATCGCGTTGCCGCCGAGCGTCCCGCGATTCTGGATCTGCGCCGCGCCGATGGTCGCCGCGGCGTCCACGAGCGCCGGGAGATGCTCGCGGCAGATCGGCGAGCGCCGGATGTCCGTGTACGTCGTCAGCGCCCCGAGCTCGACCGCGTCGCCGCGCATGCCGATCCCGCGGAGCTCGTCCAGCCGCCACAGGTTGATCACCCGGTCGGGCGGCGCGCCGAGCTCGCCCGTGAGCTGGACGAGCAGGTCCGTGCCGCCCGCGACCGGGCGGTGCGGCTGCTCCGCGAGCTGCTGGTACGCCTCGCGCAGCGACGCCGGCGAGACACTCTGCGGCTCGACCGGCATCAGGCGCCCCGCTCGGCGGCGAGCCGGATCGCGTCGATGATCTTCGTGTAGCCCGTGCACCGGCACAGGTTGCCCGCGATCGCCTCGCGGATTGCCTTGTCCGTGGGATCCGCGCCGGACGCCAGGAACGCCTCGCCCGCCATCAGCATCCCGGGCGTGCAGATCCCGCACTGTGCGCCGCCCGTCTCGAGGAATGCCTGCTGGAGCACGTTGAGCCCGCCGCTCGCCGGCGCGAGCGCCTCCACCGTCCGGACCTCGGCGCCCTGGACCTGGCAGACGGGCACGAGGCAGCTCAGGACCGGCTCGCCGTCGAGCAGCACGGTGCACGCGCCGCACTCCCCTTCTCCGCAGCCCTCCTTCGTCCCCGTCAGCCCGAGGTCCTCGCGGAGGACGTCGAGCAGCCGCCGCATGCCGGGAGCATCGGATTCGAAGGCGCTGCCGTTGACGACGAGGTGCGTTGTCACTCGCGCACCGGCGACACCGCCGACACGCCAGGCGGCCCGGGCGGCTCGATCCCACCGAGCGCCGCGAGGATCCGTTCGGGCGTCGCGGGCAGATCGTGGACCCACGCACCCACCGCATCGTGAATTGCGGCGACCACCGCCGGCGCCCCGACGTCCATCGGCAGCTCCCCGACGCCCTTCGCACCGTGCGGCGCGTCCGTGAACGGGGCCTCGACGAGGATCGTCTCCAGCCGTGGCGCGTCGAGCGAGGTCGGGATGATGTACGTCGCGAGGCGGTCGTTGAGGTAGCGGCCATCGAGCAGCTTGATCTCCTCGATCGTCGCGTATCCCACGGCCTGGAGCGTCCCGCCCTCGACCTGCCCCTCGCACAGGACTGGGTGGATGACGCGCCCGACATCGTCGGCGGCGACGACCGAGAGCACCGCGACCTCCGCGGTGTCGAGATCGACCTCGACCTCGGCGACGGCGGCGGCCCAACCGAACGAGGGGTAGGCGTCGCCCGTGTACGTCTCGTCGTCGAAATGCCTGTCCGGGTACGGCAGGAAGGTCTCGTCGATCCGGGTCGGGCCGTGGTCCTGGGCGTCGTCACGCCACGACAGCCCGAACGGTCGGCCGGTCCGGCCCTCGACGTCGGCCTTGAGCCGCCGCGCCGCGTGGATGAGGAGCCCGCCGACGACCATCGCGGTCCGCGACGCGACCGTCGGCCCCGAGTCCGGCACGAACGAGGTGTCCTGCGGTGCCAGCTCGACCTCGTCCATGTCGATCTCGAGCTCCCCGGCGACGAGCTGCGGAAAGATCGTCTTGGTCCCCTGCCCCATCTCGGTGGATGCGGTGAGGATCCGGATCCGGCCATCACCGGTCAGCTCGAGGCTCGCCACGGAGCCCATCTTCTCCTCACCCGAGCCCGTGAACCCCGCGCCGTGCCACGCCAGCGCGAGCCCGATCCCGCGAGCGGTCCTGGCGCTCGGGGGTCGTGCGGCGCGATCGGCGGCCGTCCGGGCCAGCGTCCGCTCGAAGTCCGACGCGTCGGCGGCCCGCTCGAGCACCTCGAGCCCGGCCACGTCGGCCCCCAGCACCTGGCGCGTGGGCGTCACGCCACCCGGCCGGTACACGTTGCGGCGCCGGATCTCGAGCGGCGACATCCCGAGCGCGTGCGCGGCGCGGTTGACCTGCATCTCGGCGGCGAACTCCGCCTGCGGCGCACCGAAGCCGCGGAAGGCGCCGTTCGGGGGCGTGTTCGTCGCAACCGCACGTGACCGGATCCGGACGTTCGCGACGTCGTACGGACCGCCCGCGTGGATCGTCGCGCGGGACAGGACGACGGGCGTGAGCGTGGTGTACGCGCCGCCATCGAGGACGAGGTCGATGTCCTGCGCGACGATCCGGCCGTCGCGGGTGAGACCCGTGCGGTGGCGGATCACGGCCGGGTGGCGCTTCGTCGTCGCCGACAGGTCCTCGTGGCGGTCGTAGATCATCCGGACGGGCTTGCCCGTCCGCCGTGCGAGGAGCGCCGCGTGGAGCGCGATCATCGACGGGTACTCCTCCTTCCCGCCGAACCCGCCGCCCGTCTCCGCCTGGATCACCTGGACGTGCGCGTCGTCGAGCGCCATCCCGGCGATCAGCGCCCGATGGACGTAGTACGGGCACTGGAGGCTGCCGTGAACCGTGATCCCGCCGTCCTCGCGGGGGAGCGCGATCATCGCGTTGTTCTCGATGTACAGCTGCTCCTGGTGGCCGACGCGATACGTGCCCTCGATCACCCTGTCGGCGGCCGCGAGCGCCGCATCGACATCGCCCCGGCCAAGCTCGTAGTGGGCGAACATGACGTCGGACGCGAGCGGGTCGAAGACCGGCGGCAGCGGCTGCGTCCGGAGCGTCACGCGGCGACGAGCCTCGCGAAGGGTGTCGCGATCGGGTGCGGCAAGCAGCGCGACAGGCTCGGCATGGTGGCGGATCTCCCCGCCGACCGGGACGAGGATCGGCTGGTCCGCGGCGATGCTCATCACGACGTTCGTGCCCGGGATGTCGTCCGCCGTCACGACGACCACACGATCCCACGCAAACGCCGGGTCGAGCTCGATCGCGAGCAGCGTCGCATGGGCGTCGGTCGAACGGATCGTGGCGCCGTACCACGCGCCCGGAAACACCATGTCGTCCGTGTAGAGGGCCGTTCCGGTGAGCTTCGCCGGCCCCTCCCGGCGCAGTGGGACGGTGCGCGACCGGGTGGGCTGGGGCGTGCTGGCGGGCGTCGGTCGCGCCGGCGTCTCGATCGTCACCGTTGATCGCCTCCGTCGAAGTTCGGCCAAGGTTGCGATCGGGCGGCGCGCGGTGTCAAGGAACGCATTCTCATCGGACTACGGCCGCGACCCGGGGGCGACGAGGACGGCGAACCCGTCGTGCCTCACCGCGCCATACGGGTGCTCGGCCGCCTGGATGAAGTCGCACTGGCCGTCCGTGCCGAGGCGGAGGACGAGATCCGCCTCGCGTTCGCCGGCGAGTGTCAGGTCGATCCCGCACGAACCGTCGAGCGCTGTCAGCCGGTAGCGTCCCTCGCCGAGCGGAATGCTGTCGATGAGCTCCTCACCCGGCTGAAACGTGTGCTCCCGGGACCAACGGTCGTCGCCCGGCGACGTCACCTCGATCTGGACGGGTGCGGACGGCTCCGCGGGCTGGGAGGTCAGCCAGATGCTCGCGAGGAGCGGCATGCGCTCCTCCGGAACACCGCCCTCGGAGATCCGCCCGCATCCGGCAGCGACGGCGGCGACGAGGATCAGCGCCGCGAGCCGTCTCACGGTCACGTCGACCGTCCACGGCGCAGCGCTCGACCGGGCGTCGCGCCCGTGTGCTCGCCGCCGTCGACGACAGGGACGCCGTTCACGATGACCATTGGGATGCCTTCCGGGAACTGCCGCGGCTCGTCGTACGTGGCGAGGGATCGGACCGTCGCCGGGTCGAACACCACGAGGTCCGCGGCGAGCCCGTCCGCGATCCGGCCACGATCCGTCAGCCCGAGGCGTGCCGCAGGCGCGCCCGTCATGCGGTGGACCGCGGCTTCCAGGCCTAGCCAGCGTTCCTCGCGAACGAGCTGGCCGAGGATGCGCGGGTACGAGCCGTACGTCCGCGGCGAGGGCTTGGACCCGATCAGCACGCCGTCCGTCCCGATCATCGACGCCGGGTGCTGGAGAAACGGCCGGATGCCGTGGTAGTGCGGCCCGGGGGTGACCTGGTTCGTCCGGAGGTCCTCGGCGAGCAGCAGGTCGCAGATCGCGTCGACCGCGTCCTTGCCCGTCGCGCCCATCAGCTCGCCCAGCGTCCGCCCTTCCCACTCGAGATGCTCCGGACGCGTCAGCGCGCCGAGCCGCAGCTCGTCCCACGAGCGGTCGCCGGCGAACAGCCGTCCGCGCGCCCGCATCTCCCCGCGGATCCGGTCGCGCACGACGCTGTCGGCGAGCCGCTCGCGCAGGGGTCCGGGACCGCCCGCCTGCACCCAGATCGGCAGCATGATCAGGAGCCGCGTGCTCGCCCACTCGGACGGGTAGAGGTCGAACGTGACGTCGAGCCCCTCGGCGCGCGCGTCGTCCACGAGGGCGAGCATCTGCTCGGGCGGTCCGGGGAACGTCGCGCGGTGGTAGAAGTGCGTGATGTGGGCCGGGGCGCCGCTCCAGCGTCCGATCTCGATCGCCTCGCGGAACGGGTCGAGGAACCCGTCGCCGAGCGGGTAGCGGACGTGCGTGTGGTAGATCCCGCCGAGCCTCGCGGCCGCTTCCGCGATCGCGGCAAGCTCCTCGGTCGTCGCGAACGCGCCGGGCGGGTAATCGAGCCCGGTCGACAGGCCGAACGCCCCGTCCTCCATCGCCTCCCGGAGCCGCGATCGCTGGTCCTCGATCGCCGCGTCGTCCGCCGGCACATCGTCCCAGCCGAGCGCGGCGATCCGCAGCGGCGAGCTTCCGACGAGGCACGCGACGTTGACCGAGACGCGGCCGTCGTAGCGGTCCAGCTGCTCGGCCACCGTCGACCAGTCGAACGGGATGTCCGGCCGCCCGTCGAGGCCGGCGTTGAGCTCGACGAACGCGCGGAGGTCGTCCGGGTCGGGGAACGGCGCGTAGCCGTTGCCGTCGACGCCGACGAGCTCGGTGGTGACGCCCTGCCGGACCTTCGGCTCGTGCCGCGGCTCGGCGAGGATCACCAGCCCGCCGTGGCTGTGGAGGTCGATGAAGCCGGGCGCGACGACCTGCCCGGTCACGTCGACGACGCGGCTCGCCTCGACCGCCTCGTCCGGACCGGGCACGACGATGCGGTCTCCGGCGACGGCGACCCGTCCGGGCACGCGCGGCGTGCCCGTCCCGTCGACGATCGTCCCGCCCTCGAGCAGGAGGTCGACCCGGCGCGTCACCGGCCGCGCGGCCTGGCGGCGGGCGCAGCTGACGGACGCGTCACGCCGGGGCGAGTCCCGGCGGCCCGTCGAGCGCTCGCCCGCGGACCCAGGCGAGCCGGACCATGTCGGCGTGGGGACGGAACGCGAGGCGGGACATGATCTCGGCCGGGTCGTCCGAGTCGATCCCCTCGACCGGCGCCACGAGGCGCGGGTCGACGGCGATCACGTCCGCCTCCTTGTCGGCCTCGAGCGACCCGATCTCTCCGTCGATCCCGAGCGCGCGAGCCCCGCCCATCGTCGCGAGCCGGAGCCACTCCAGCGGGTCGAGCGGCTCCGGTCCCCGCCCGTCGGCGAGCACGTGCAGGCCGCTCTGGGTGTACGCCCCGGCACGCATGTTGGCGAAGATCGAGAGCTCCGGCCCGG
>DATFQL010000296.1:0-12942 GCA_035264305.1 Candidatus Limnocylindrales bacterium
CCCGGTCGCGAGCCTGCCGCCCAGCGACTCCCATGGATGCCAGGACGTGCCGTCCCAGTAGCGGTCCCACAGCTCCCCGTCCGGGAATACCGCGAAGACCTCCATCTGGTCGCGCGCCCACGCCGTCACGGCCGGGCCTGACGCGAGCGACCCGCCGAGCGACTCCGCGCCACTCCACGCGACGCCGTCAAACACGCTGTGCCACAGCGCGTCGTCGTCGTCGCGCCAGAACAGGTCGATCCGGTCACCGCCCCATGACACCGCGGCCTCGTCGCGCATCGCGAACCTCCGGCAGGACGTCAGGCTGTCCGGTGGTCGAGGCGCGACGCGGCGTCGCAGGCCGCATCAGCCATCGAGCCGAACAGACCCGATGCCTTCCGGAGCGCCGCCGCCGTTGCCACGCGTGGGCGACTCGGCCGGACCGGCAGCGCGTGGAGCCGTGCCTCGAGGGCCGTCTGCCGGCGAGCCCGATCCACCAGCGCGTTGCGGCGCGCCTCCTCGGCGCGCTCTCGGGCGATGTCGAGCGCCATCTGTGCCTGAATCTGCCACATGCGGCAACTCCGATCAGTGGATACGCGTGTCGAACGTCGTGAGCGGGTCGACGCGGCCATCGCGATCGAAGCCCTCGCGGCTCTCCACGCCGGTGATGGCGGCGATGACGCCGACGGCCGCCAGGACGGACAGTGCGATGGGGATGAGGACGTCCATGGCGGTCTCCCGTGGTTCCGGCGCTGTAACCGGAATACGCGACGTGAACAGTTACTGCAGTCTACCCCGGTTGCGTGTAACCCGTCAAGTCGTGTATGTTGGTTACCGATCATCGATGACATCTCCCACGAGCCAGGCAACCGTGCATCCGGCCGACCACGTCCACGTGGCGGACCTCGACGCATGCCTCGACCTGATCAACACCGTCGAGCTGGACGGACCCGGTGGTCTGCCCGAGGACAGCCTTCCCAAGCCGGACGACGCCATCGCGTGGCTCGCCGGCCGTTCGCTCGCCCACGAGGACGCGCTGCGGGCTGAGGCGTCCCCGGACCCCGTCGCGTGGCTCGGGCGCGTGCATGCAACCCGCGACGCGCTGCGCGAGGTGTGGGAGGCGACGGTCGAGGGGCGCTCGGTGGATCACCGGGCCGTGGCGATCCTCAACGAGGTCCTCCACCACGGGACGCAGCCGGAGCTGCGACCGACCCTCGGCGGGATCGCCGTGGGGCACCGCCACGATGCCGGCGACCCCACCGCCGAGGCGCTCGCCCGGCTCGCAGAGCCGCTGGTCACCGCGATCGCGGCCGGCGACACCGGACGCTTCCGGATCTGCGCGAACGACGCCTGCCGTTGGGTCTTCGAGGACACGTCACGCGGCGGCCGCCGCCGGTGGTGCGACATGACGTCGTGCGGCAACCGCGCGAAGGTCCGGCGATTCAGGTCCCGTCGGCGCGCGGGCGATGACGGCGAGGGCCGGACTCCAGCCGAGGCCGCGGACCCGGCCTGAGCTTCACGCCCGCTCGAGGGCGGGCTTGACCTCGGTCGCGAAGCGGACCATCGACTCCTCGTCGTACAAGGCGGGCATGCCCGCGATGAGGTGCCGGTAGCCGAGCGCCACCTTGGGCGCCAGCTTCTCGATGACGTCCTCGACCGTGCCCACGGGCTGGTCCGTCCAGTGACGCGCAACCCGGTTCCGCTCGAACGCCTCGCGGAACAGCCGCTCGGCCTCCGCGCGGTCGTCGCGGATGAACACGGTCCCGATGCCCGTCGTCCGCTCGATCTCGGCCGGATCGCGTCCGGCGGCCTCGCAGTGGCGGAGGAGCACCTCCTCCTTGTGCCGCAGCTGCTCGACCGTGCCGCCGACGTTGTTCATGTCGCCGTACTTCGCCACGAGCTTGAGCGTGACCTGCTCGCCCCCGCCGCCGATGCAGATCGGGAGGTGGGCCTGGACCGGCGGCGGGAGGTTCCTCGTGTCCTTCGAGTGGTAGTGCCGGCCGCGTGCAGTGGGCTCCGTCCCGTCGAGCATGCCGCGCATGACGGGCAGCGCCTCTCCCAGCCAGCGCAGCCGTTCCGGAAAGCCCGAACCGAACTCGAGCCCGAAGTCCTCGTGCTCCTCCTCGAACCACGCGCCGCCGATCCCGAGGATCGCCCGGCCGCCGCTGATGTGGTCGAGGGTCGTCGCCATCTTCGCCGTGAGCGTCGGCGCCCGGAACGTGTTCGCGCCCACCATCAACCCGACGGTCACTCGCGTCGTTGCCTGTGCCCACGCCGTGATCGTCAACCAGCCCTCGTAGTTCGGGCCGGTCGAGTCGCCGACGATCGGATACAGGTGATCCCACGTCCACAGGCTGTCGTAGCCGACCTCATCGGCGCGTATCCCGGCTTGGAGAAGCGCGGGCCAGTCCGCGTACTGGTTCCAGCACAGCGCGCCGATCTTGACTTCGGGCATGGGGCAGTGCTCCGCTGTCTGCTGCTAGCGACGCAGGACGATGTTGACGAGCCGGCCGCCGCCGGCATGAATCACCCGGGCCACCTCGGCGTCGCCGATCGCCGCAGCGACCTTGTCGCGTGCCATCGCCATCTGCTCGAGCTCGATCTCGGAGATGCCGGTGGGGACCGTCACCTTGTCCCGGAGCTTGCCGTTCACCTGGATCGGGATCTCACGGGTCTGCTCCACGACCGCCCGCTCGTCGTAATCGGGCCAGCGCTGGACGTGGATCGACTCCCAGGGCTCCCCGCGGGCCTCGAGGCGCCGGGCCCACAGCTCCTCCGTGATGTGCGGCGCCGCGGGGGCCAGCATCAGCAGCAGCAGCGAGACGGCCTCGTCCCACTCCGGGAGCTCCACGGCATCCGTCCCCCGGTACCGGAACAGCGTGTTCGAGAGCTCCATGAGCTTGGCGATCATCGTGTTCCAGCGGAACGACTCGTAGTCCTCCGTCACGTCGCGCAGCGTTCGGTGGGCAGCGGCGCGCAGCGCGTCCCGCACGGGACGCTCGTTGTCCCCGGTCACCGCCACGGCGCCGTCGCCGCTCTCGGTGCCGTTCGGGTCGGTCGCGATCGCCCACACGCGGTTGAGGAACTTCGCGACGCCACCGATGCCGGTCGGGCTCCACGGCCCGCCCTGGTCCCACGGGCCCATGAACATCAGGAACAGCCGGACGGCGTCGGCGCCGTACCGCGCCACCAGCTCGTCCGGGTCCTGGACGTTGCCCCGGCTCTTGCTCATCCGCTCGCCATCGGCGCCCAGGATCTGGCCCTGGTTGAACAGCTTGCGGAAGGGCTCGCTCTCCGTCACGAGGCCGAGGTCGCGCATCGCCTTGGTGAAGAACCGGCTGTACAGCAGGTGCATCACGGCGTGCTCGGCACCGCCCGTGTACTGGTCGACGGGCGACCACATGCGCACCATCTCGGTATCCACCGGCCCGTCCGCCTTGTGGGGCGACAGATACCGGAACCAGTACCACGACGAGTCGATGAACGTGTCCAGGGTGTCGGTCTCGCGCTTCGCCGGCCCGCCGCACTGCGGGCACGTGACATTGAGGAACGCCTCGTCGCGGTTGAGCGGGTTCTCGCCGCTGCCGCGGTAGTCCACCTCGTCGGGCAGCAGGACCGGCAGGTCCGACTCGGGCACCGGGACCGGTCCGTCCGTGGGGCAGTGGATGACCGGGATCGGCGTCCCCCAGTAGCGCTGCCGGCTCACGAGCCAGTCCCGCAGGCGGTAGGTGACGGCATTCCTGCCCTTGCCCCGTGCCTCGAGCGCCTCGACGATCCCGCCCCAGGCTTCGATCGCCGGCTTCCCGTCCCACGGCCCGGAGTTCACCATCACGAGCTCGCGCGCGGCGTCCGTTCCCTTGTTGATGAGCGCGATGTCCTCGAGGAAGCCGTGGGTGCGGTCGTCGGCCGGCGCCTCGTCAGCCGCCTTGTGCACGAACGCCTCGGTCAGCACCTCGTCCGGGTCGCCGTCGCGGGGCATGATCACGCGCACGATCGGCAGGCCGTACTTCGTCGCGAACGCGAAGTCGCGCTCGTCGTGGGCCGGGACGGCCATGATCGCGCCTGTGCCATACGAGCCCAGCACGTAGTCCGCGACGAAGATCGGGATCCGCGCCCCGTTGATCGGGTTGATCGCGTCGGCCCCGATCGGCACGCCGGTCTTCTCGCGGTCGGTCGACAGGCGGTCGACCTCGGTCTTCTCCTCGGTCGCCCTGACATAGGCCTCGACGTCTGCCTTGCGGTCCGGCGCCGTCAGCTCCTTGACCAGGGGGTGCTCCGGGGCGAGCACCATGAACGTGGCGCCATACAGGGTGTCGGGGCGGGTCGTGAACACGCGCAGCTCCTGGCCGCCCGCGTGGTGCGCCGACGGCGCGGTCTCGAACACGATCTCGGCGCCGCTGGAGCGCCCGATCCAGTTCGTCTGCATCCGCCGGATGGGCTCGGGCCAGTCGATGCCCGTGAAGTCCAGCAGCTCGTCCGCGTAGTTCGTCGTCCTGAAGTACCACTGGGCGAGCTCGCGCTTCTCGACCTTGGCGCCACAGCGCCAGCAGCGCCGGTCCGTGCCTTCGACCTGCTCGCGCGCAAGCGTGCCGTCGTTGGGGCACCAGTCGACCGGCGACACGGCGCGGTAGGCGAGACCCGCCTGCAGGAACTGCAGGAACAGCCACTGGTTCCAGACGTAGAACTCGGGCTCGCAGGTCACGACCTCGCTGTCCCACGCGAAGCTCGCGCCCATCGACCGCAACTGGCCGCGCATCTTCTCGAGGTTGGCCATGGTCCACTCGCGGGGGTTGATCCCGTTCTTGATCGCGGCGTTCTCGGCTGGCAGCCCGTACGCGTCGAACCCGATCGGGAAGAACACGTTGTCGCCGTGCATCCGCCGGTAGCGCGCGATCGCGTCCGTCGGCGTCTTGACGTACCAGTGGCCGATGTGCAGGGCGCCGGACGGGTAGGGGTACATCGTCAGGACGTAGAAGCGCGGCCGCGAGTCGTCCTCCAGGTCGGTGTCGTACATCCGGAGCTCGGCCCAGCGCGCCTGCCAGCGGGGCTCGATCGCCCCCGGGTTGTAGCGCTCGGCCCGGACGCGACCGTCGCGGAGGGTGGCGTCGGATGTCGTGCTGTCGCTCGTCGTCACGGGTGCGTCCCAGTGCCTGGATGAAACGAACCCCCCGCCGGTCCCGGCGAGGGGTCAGGTATCGGCGTTAGCGGGGTGTTGGTGGAGCTAAAGGGATTCGAACCCTTGACCTTCTGAATGCCATTCAGACGCTCTCCCAGCTGAGCTATAGCCCCACGCCGGAGCGGGAGTATAGCAAGGGCGGTCGCCCCGACGGCCGGTGCGTTCTGGCAACCCACCGTATCCCTCGCGCACCCACGCGCACCCCCCCGAACTGCACCGCCGGGGGCATGACCTTCGGTGCCCGTGAGCACCCATCTTGCGCGACCTTCGTACTATGCTCGGGCCGCTTCCGGGGCACAGGCACCTCGGGGGAGCCGTCGGGCGGACGATCTCCGGGAGAGCTTCCATGTCGCTGATGCAGCGGGTCGAGCGGGCCCAGCAGGCCCAGCAGGCCCAGAAGGAGGGTGGCGACCCCGCGCCGCCCAACGCGCTCGTCCCGGTCGTGCCGCCCGCCAGCCAGGCCAGGAGCTCGCAGCGTGAGGACCTCCTCCGCGACCTGAAGATCAGCATGCTCGCCGAGGTCGTTCGGGCCTTCGACGCCATCCTCGACGCCCCGCCGGACGAGATCCACGGCCGGATCGAGGGCGTCGTCGACCGGGTCCTCAGCGAGCAGGGCTCCGCGGTCACCCGCGACGAGCGACTGCGGATCGTCCAGGAGCTGATCGACGAGGTCCGGGGCTTCGGGCCGATCGAGCCCTTCCTCCACGACGAGACCGTGACCGAGGTCATGGTCAACGGCCCACAGCACATCTACATCGAGCGCGCCGGCAAGATCCAGCGGGTCGACAGCTACTTCCTCAACGACGAGCACGTCCTGCGGATCATCGACCGCATCATCACGCCGCTCGGCCGGCGCATCGACGAGACGTCTCCGCGCGTCGACGCCCGCCTGCCCGACGGCTCCCGCGTCAATGCGATCATCGAGCCGCTGTCGCTGATCGGGCCGGTGATCACCGTCCGGAAGTTCTCGGCCCGCCCGTACACCGTCGACGACCTGATCCGGTTCGGCACGGCGTCGCCGGAGATGTTCGAGTTCCTCCACGCGTGCATCGACGCGCGCCTCAACGTGTTCGTCTCGGGCGGCACGGGCTCGGGCAAGACGACCACGCTCAACGTCCTGTCGTCGTTCATCCCCAACGGCGAGCGGATCGTCACGATCGAGGATGCGGCCGAGCTCCAGCTCCGACAGGACCACGTGATCACGCTCGAGGCGCGGCCGTCCAACCTCGAGGGCCAGGGCGAGATCACGATCCGAGATCTGCTGCGCAATGCCATGCACATGCGGCCGGACCGGATCATCGTCGGCGAGTGCCGGTCGGGCGAGGCGCTCGACATGATCCAGGCGATGACGACCGGCCACGACGGCTCGCTCTCGACGGGCCACGCGAACAGCCCACGGGACATGCTGCGGCGGCTCGAGACGATGGTCCTCATGACCGGCTACGAGATGCCGCTGCGGGCGATCCGCGAGCAGATCGCCTCCGCCGTCGACCTCATCGTGCACACCGCGCGGCTCAAGGACGGCTCGCGGCGGGTGACGAACATCACCGAGATCTACGGGATCGAGGAGGACGAGATCCTCGCCCAGGACATCTTCGCCTTCGAGCAGACGGGCGTCGAGGACGGGAAGATCCAGGGCGATCTGCGGCCGACCGGAATACGCCCGACGTTCATGGACCAGTTCGTGATCAACGGCGTCGAGCTGCCGCCCGACCAGTTCGGCATCCCGCGGGTGGCCCCGCCGACGCAGCGGACGACGAAGCCGATGAAGTCCCGGTGGGGCGGCGACGGCGCAAGCTCGGTGGCCGATCTTCCGAAGGGGACGGGCAAGGTCGTGGAGGCGGCCGGGATGGTCTACATCTCGACCGTGGGTCCAGTCGACCCGGGAACCGGCGCGCTCGTCAGCCAGTCGCTCAAGGACCAGACGCGGCAATGCCTGGAGAACCTGAACTCGCTCCTCGACGGCGCGGGAAGCTCGCTCGACAAGGTGGTCTGGGCGAACTGGTGCCTGCGCGACCAGGCGGACTTCGACTCGTTCAATGAGGAGTGGGTGAAGTGGTTCCCCGGCGACGCCCCCATCGGGCAGGGGACGCTCATGCCGCCGCTCCAGCGCCGAGCCGGGTTCCGCGTCTCGATCGGCGTCATCGCCCAGCAGTAGTCGCGTCACGAGCGGGCGGCCGTCCGCCGCTACGATCGCCGCATGGCGTTCGACCTCGTCCTGCGGAACGGCTCGCTCATCGACGGAACGGGCCGACCGGCGCGCCAGGCCGACGTCGGCGTCCAGGGCGACCGCATCGCGGCCATCGGCGACCTGTCCGCTGTCAGCGACGGCGACGTCGGAACGGTGATCGACTCCACCGGCCTGATCGTCGGTCCCGGCTTCGTCGACCCCCACGGACACTCGGATGGGACGGTCTTCGTGGACGGCGCGCTCGCGAGCCACCTCCACCAGGGCTACACGACCCAGCTGTCCGGGAACTGCGGGTACACGTACGCGCCGCTCGACGCGCGATCGCGACCAGGGCTGGCGCCCGACCTCGAGGCGTTGGGCCTCGACCCCGCGTGGTCGACCTTCAACGGGTTCCTCGACGCCGTCGACCGCGTCGCGCTCGGCCCGAACGTCGCGTTCCTCGTCGGGCACGGGACCGTCCGCGCGTCGGTGCTGGGGCCCGACGACCGGTCGCCGGATGGGCCGGAGCTGGAGGCGATGATCCGAACCGTCGATGAGGCCCTCGAGGCCGGGGCGATCGGTCTCTCGACGGGCCTCATCTACGCGCCGGGGATGCATGCCTCGCCCGAGGAGGTCCAGGCGCTCGTCGCCGCGGCGTACCGTCGAGACGCCCTGTACGCCACCCACATGCGGAACGAGTCGGACGGCGTGCACGGCGCGATCGACGAGGCGATCGGGACCGCCCGCGCCGCGGGCGAGGCTGCCGACCGACCCGGGCGGCTCCAGGTGTCGCACCTGAAGGCAGGCTCGAAGGCGGTGTGGGGCGAGGGTCGGGCCCTCGTGGAGCGGCTCGAGCGGGCGCGTTCGGCGGGGCTCGACGTCGCGGCGGACCAGTACCCCTATACCGCCGCGTCGACGACGCTCGCGACGCTGCTGCCACCGGCGCTTCTCGCGCTGGATCCGGAGGACGCGGCGACGGCGCTCCGTGACCCCGCTGTGCGCGACCAGGTGCGCGGCGCGCAGGCGACGGGGCTGAGCGGCTGGGAGAACGTGGCGCGCGACCCGGGCTGGGACGGGATCGTCATCGCCCGCAGCGGGTCGCGCCCGGAGTGGAGCGGCCGAAGCCTCTCCGATCTCGCCGCGGCCCTCGACGCGGACCCGCTCGAGCTCGCGCTCGACGTCCTTGCCGACGATCGCCTCAACACGGACATCGTGCTCCACTGCATGGCGGAGCCGGATCTGGAGGCGATCATGGTCGTGCCGTGGATCGCCGTCTGCACCGACGCGGCTGGCCGCCGGCCCGGCCACCCCGTCCTCGACGACGGCGTCCCACACCCGCGGGGCTACGGGTCGACTGCGCGCGTCCTCGGGCGGTGCGTGCGCGAGCGTGACGTCCTCCCGCTCGAGAGCGCCGTCGCGAAGCTGAGCGCCGTCCCCGCGGCACGGCTGGGTCTCGCCGACCGCGGCCTCGTTCGCGAGGGCTGGGCCGCGGATCTCGTCGTGTTCGACCCGGACACGGTGCTCGACGAGGCGACGTACGAGCTGCCCGCGCGGTACCCGGTCGGGATCCCGCACGTCATCGTGAACGGGCGGGTCGCGATCCGGGATGGCGCGGAGACCGGCGAACTCCCCGGCCGTCTGCTGCGGCGCGCGGGATGACGCCCCGCTCCCGGTCGCCGCGCTGATGCGCGCCTCGTCGGCCCCGCCGCACTCCGTCGAGACGATGGTCGTCGCGCGCCTCCCGGGCGGCGACCTGGAGTACACCCTCCGCCGCTCGCCGAGAGCACGCCGCCTCCGCGTGACGATCCACCCTGAGCGCGGCGTCGTGGTGTCGCTGCCGGTGGCGGCGCGTCGCGGCTGGGGGCGGCCGGACGCGCTGGTCGACCGCTTCCTCGCGGAACGAGAGGGCTGGATCCGGGGCCACCTCGGCCGCCAGGAGGCGACACGGGCACGCCTCGATGACCGGCCTGCGGTCGACGACGGACGGCTCGTGCCGTTCCTCGGGGAGACGCACCGCATTCGCGTATCCCACGGGCCGGGCGCCAGCCGCGCGTCCCGGGTCACGCGGGTCGGCGGGGACGACGGCGACGAGCTGCTGATCGAGCGATCGGCCCGCGACCGGCGCGACACGGCTGTCATCCTCGAGGCCTGGTTCCGCACGCGAGCACGCGTCTTCATCGAAGAGGCGGTGGGCCGCCACGCGGGTGCCCTCGGCGTCGTCCCCCGAAGCATCACGATCCGCGACACGACCTCGCGCTGGGGAAGCTGCTCGCGGCGCGGCGCGCTGTCGTTCTCATGGCGCCTCGTGCTCGCCCCGCCGGAGGCGCTCGACGCCGTCGTCGCCCACGAGCTGTGCCACCTGCGCGTGTTCGGGCACTCGCGGGCCTTCTGGGCGCTGCTCGAGACCCGCGTCCCCGGCCACACCGCGTGGCGACGCTGGCTCCGGACGCACGCCGCGGAGCTGCACGCGGCGCTCGACTGACCCGGCGTGCGACATCCGCCGCCGACGATCAGCCGGCGGGAGGCCGCCAGTCGATGCCGTCGGGCACGTACGCCTGGTCGCCCGAGGAGAGGGCGGTGAACAGGGCCAGGTAGTCCCGCAGGTTCCTGGTCGACAGGAAGTTCGCGCGCACGCGCTCGCGGCCGGCGGCGCCCAGGCGGGCCCGCAGCCCGGCGTCGCGAAGCAGCTCCACCGACGCGGCTGCGGCCTCGTCGACGGATGCCACGAGGCGGCCCGCCTCGTCTCCGGGACCGATCTGCATCGGGATGCCCCCGACCCGGCCGGCGACGACAGGCACCTGCTTCCACAGCGCCTCTGCGACCGTGAGGCCGAAGCCCTCGCGCAGCGACTTCTGGAGCACGACCTCGCTCGAGTGCTGGAACGCGTTCACCTCGAGCGACCCCACCCCGTCGAGGTTGGTGAGGATCGTGAGGTCGGCGTCCTGCCCGGCGTAGCGCAGCACCTCGCGGTACAGCTTCCAGCCCTCCGGATCGTCCGTCGCCATCGACCCCACGAGCGACAGCTGCACGTCGGGGATCTCGCGCTTCACCAGCCGATAGGCATCGATGACGCCGAGCGGATCCTTCCACGGGTCGAACCGGCTCACCTGGAGCAGCAGCGGCCGGTGCGGGTCGACGCCGAACCGGTAGACCACATCGTCGGCAAGCGCGGCGTCGAGCGGCATGTTCTTGGGCGACAGCGGGTCGATGCTGGGCGCGACGAAGGCGAGCATCGGAACGCGCAGGTCGGGCTGCACGTAGTCGGGGAGCGTGAAGATCGCGGCGTCGTACCGCTCCACCTCGGGCCGAAGAAAGCCCCAGACGTCCGGGTTCGCGGCGGTCAGGTCGATGTGGCAGCGCCAGATCCAGTGCCCGGCCGCGTCGGGAAGCAGCCCGCGGATGGCCGCGGGCTGGGGGTCGTGGATGACGACGAAGTCGTAGTCGCCCTCGAACTGCTCCGCGAAGCCGCGGCTCGAGCGCGCAAACGTCTCGCGTGCGTCGGTCCCGAACGGGACCGCCATGCCCTGCAGCCCGTTGTGGATCCGCTTCGTCACGTCGAAGAACGGATCGTCGCCCGGGATGATCCGCCACTCGGCGTCCAGCCCGGCGTCGCGCATGAGCGCCGTCAGCGTGGGTAGGATCTCCGCGACCCCGCCGCCGAACTTGGTCGCGTTGACGTGGAGGACCCGCGCATCGCGCAGCGGAGCGGCCAGCCGCCTGAGCTCGGCGACGGCGTCGTCCCCGGCGAACGGCGCGAATGCGTCGAGCGACAGCGGGGGAACCGAGACCTGCTCCAGCATGACGACTCCCTCGAGACGGTCGAACGGGCAGCGGAACCGTATTGACTCCGCGCCGCAACCGTGGTTCCATCCGCGCTAACGCGCGTTACTGACGCGCGTTACTGTTCGGCAGCCGCGCCTTTCCGTCAAGGCCCCGTCGCTGCCGTCGGTCCGGAGGAGTGCCACGGTGCAACGCCGTCCGACCAGCAGCGACGTCGCCCGCCTCGCGGGTGTGTCCCGGACGACCGTGTCCTTCGTGCTCAATGACCGCCAGGACGTCGCGATCAGCAGCGAGACCCGTGCGCGCGTCATCCACGTCGCCCGGGAGCTCGGCTACCACGCGCATGCGGGCGCCCGCCAGCTCGCCGCCGGCAGCACCCGCACCATCGGCTTCGTCCTCCGCCAATCGCCCGAGCAGGTCGCGTCGGACGCCCTGCTGCCCGAGACGCTGCGGGGCATCGCATCGGCGGCCCGCTCGGACGACTTCCGGGTCATCGTCGAGCCGCTCCCGCCGGAGGCCGGCGCCTACGAGACGCTGGTGCGGGCACGACACGTCGACGGGCTCGTGATCAGCGGGCCCCGCACGGACGACACGGAGGTCGCGAGCCTCGCTGGGGACGGGTTTCCTGTCGTGCTCCAGGGCAGCCTCGACGGAACCCCCGTGCCGATGGTCGACATCGACAATCGCGAGGCGGCGCGCGAGGCGGTAGACCACCTGCTGGACCTCGGACACCGTCACGTCGCGATGGTCACGAACGCGCCGCTCGAGTACAGCGCGGCGGCGGAACGGGTGGCCGGGTACCGCGACGCGCTCGAGGCCCGAGGGGTGCGCGTGGACGAGGCGTCGATCGTCGAGGGGGACTTCGACCCGCGCAGTGGCCACGAGGCGATGCGCGCGCTCCTGACGAGGGAGCGGCGGCCCACGGCCGTGTTCGTGGCCAGCGACGTCGTCGCCTTCGGCGTGTACGGCGCCCTGCGGGACGAAGGGATGCGCGTGCCGGCGGACGTATCGGTGATCGGCTTCGACGACATCCCGCTCGCGGCCTACGCCGATCCGCCGCTCACGACCGTGCACGTGCCCGCATTCGAGCTCGGTTTCGCGGCGGGCCGCAGCCTGCTCGACCTGATCGCCGGGCGATTTGTACCGCCGCGGTCGCTGCTGCCGGCCGCGGTCGTCCGGCGTGGCTCGACCGACCCGCCACGGAATTCACTTGCAGCGCCCCCGGAACGCCGGGTGACGCAATGACCGCGCCCCTTGCACGTGCACGGCGCGTAGATCACGCTGGGGACGCGGTTCCCAGGAGGAGGCTCGCGGCCCGTTTCGGGTCGGAGCGGAGAAAGGAGACTCGGATGGGGCAGTCACGGCACCCGATTGGCCGTCTCGCCGCGCTCGTCGCGGCGATGGCGCTGGTCGCGGCCGCGTGCAGCGGAGGCGACTCGGGATCGAGCGCAGGCACCAGCGCGGCACCCGCCAGCGGCGGGGCAGCGTCGCCTGCAGGCAGTGGATCGCCGTCCGGCAGCGCGGCAGGGCTCGAGAACATCGGCGGTGAGGTCAGCGTGCTCGCCACGTGGACGGACGTCGAGGAGGAGAACTTCCGGGCGATGATCCAGCCGTGGCTGGACGCGACCGGCGTCAAGCTCAACTACACCGGCAACCGGGACCTCGGCACCCAGATCACGACGGGCATCGCCTCGGGCAACCTGCCCGATGTCGCCGGACTCCCCGGCCCGGGCCAGATGCAGGTCTGGTACGACCAGGGCGCGCTGAAGCCCCTCGACTTCATCGACTACGCGACCTATGAGAGCTCGACCCCGGCCGGCTTCGCTGCCCTCGGCAA
>DATFQL010000297.1:0-2417 GCA_035264305.1 Candidatus Limnocylindrales bacterium
CATCGGTGACGACACTGACGCCGGGCCCGAGATCGCGGAGCGACCCGATGACGACGTACCGCATCACGGGATCGTCGTCCACGACGAGGATCGGACCACGGCTCTTCCGCGCCGCGGAGTCGCCCGGTGTCGCCGGCTCGCCGGGCGGCACCTCGTCGGGCGTCGAGTCGCCGGCCGTGGCCTCGCCCGTCGTCGGCCCCGGCGGCGGTCCGTGCAGCTCGGCGCCACTCGGGGACGTCGGAATTGCACGCACGGGGACGGCGACGGAAAAGGTCGAACCGGCGCCGGGCTCACTGTCGACCCACGCCGCGCCACCGAGCAGCGCGGCGAGCCGGCGCGCGAGCGGCAGCCCGAGGCCCGTTCCCTTCACCCTCGCCTGAAGCGGGCTCTCGACCTGGACGAATTCCTCGAAGATGCGCGCCTGGTCCTCGGGCCCAATGCCGATCCCGGAGTCGGCCACGTCGATCACGACGAACGAGCCCGTTTCGCCGACCTGCTCCGCCCGGTCCTCGAGCCGCGCCGAGGCCGGGATGTGCTTCGGGTCGACGAGGCGCGTGCTGACCCGGACCTCGCCACGCTCGGTGAACTTGAGGGCATTGGACACGAAGTTGCGGACGATCTGTGCGAGGCGCAGCTGGTCGGACAGGATCGGCGGAAGCGGCGGCGGCTCGTCGAACACGAGCGGCACCGTGTCCGCGGACACGAGCGGGTCGAGCAGGCCACGGAGGCCCCGCAGGAACTCACCGAGCTCGAACGGAGCCTCGTGGAGCGGGATCCGGCCTGCCTCCACGCGGGCGAGATCGAGCAGGTCATCGACGAGGGCGCTCAGGTCGCGCGCCGCCTTCGAGATGTACCGCACCTGCGTCGCCTGCTCGGGCTGGAGCGGGCTGTCGGCGAGCAGCCCGGCCAGCGCGATGATCGAGCCCAGCGGCGTCCGGAACTCGTGGCTGACGTTGGACAGGAAGCGTGACTTGAGCTGGCTCGCCTCGCGCAGCTTCTCCGCCTGGTCCTCGAGCTCGGCGTACAGCGCGACGACGCCGCGGTTCGTCTGCTCAAGCTCCTCGGCGAGCCTGTGGTTCTCCTCGAGCAGCCGCTCTGCGTCGGCAGCGGCACCCGGGTCGCCGGGCGCGACGTGCGGTGAGGCGACCGGTCCGTTGCGAACCTCTCCGGCGACATCGGCACCCACGGCGGTCCACACGGTGACGAGCGTCCCGCCGTCGCCGGGACGCTCGACGTCGATCGTCGGCGCGAGCCGGAGCGCCCGGCCCAGCCCCCCCTCGCCACCCCGGACCGCGAGCGCGTCCCGCAGGTCGGCCATGCCGCCGCCGTGGTCGCGGACACGGGCCGCGAGCCGGCTCGGTCGTGCTCCGACCAGCTCGAACACGAGCGAGCCGCCTCCGCCGTGCTGCACGGCGTTGCGCGCCACCTCCGATACGGCCGCGGCGAATCGCGCCGCGGCCGTCTCGTCGAGCCCGAGGCTGGTGCCGACGGCCTTCGTGCGGCGCCGGGCCGCGGCAACCTCACGGTCCGTCGTCACAGGGAGCCGCTCGTCGAGGAGGGGGAGGATGGACGGGGCCACGGCCGTCACCTCGTCGCTCGCAACGCGACCACCGTCACGTCGTCGGTGCCGCGGCTGAAGTCGCGGTACAGGACGCCGGCGAGGACCGCCGGGTCACGGTTGGCGAGGCCAGGGTACGCCGCGAGCGTCCACCGGGCACGCGCCCCGTCACTGTGCATCACCAGCGTCGCGCCGCGCGGCCAGTCCTCGACGAACTCCTGCACCCGCCGGAGCTCGTGGCCAACGGTCCCGGGATGGCTGACGAGGTTCCGTTGTGACGCACCGGTGCCGCCAGGCGCGGGCGCGATCGCCGCGACGATGTTGCCGACGCCGACGTAGCGGAGACGCCGCGCCCCGGCGTCGAGCTCGGCGACGGCAATCGACGCACCTCGCGTCGGTCGCAGCGCCTCGTGCAGGTAGCGGAACAGGTCGGGCAGCGGCGTCTCCTGATGCGTGCGGAACACGCGCACGGCCTCGGTCGCGGCGCGCGCCGCATCGGGACCATGGCCCACCCCGTCGGCGACCATCACCCGGCGTACAGCACCCGTCACGGTCTCGGCCCACGCGTCTCCCGAGACGGACTCGCCGTGCTTCGGGACGCATATCCCGCCAGATGCCACACCATCCGAGGCCATCGGCACCACGCCGATTCGCGCGAGGATCACCGAACCCGCAGGGGGCGTGCTGTGGAGCTCGAACTGCGAGGCGATCCGCCCCACGGCACCCAATCCCGTCCCCGCGGTTCCCGTGGTCGAGTAGCGGTCCCGGAGGGCGTCGGCGATCGCCAGGATCCCCGGCCCATGGTCGACGGCGACGACCTCGATCGCCTGCGCCGGCCCGAGTGACCGGAACAGGATCT
>DATFQL010000298.1:0-4082 GCA_035264305.1 Candidatus Limnocylindrales bacterium
CACCGGCTCCTAGGCGAGCAGCTCGCCGACGGCGGCTGGAACTGCGAGGTCGAGAACGGCGCGGTGGTGTCGTCGCTCGAGACGACCATCAACGTGCTCGAAGGTCTGCTGGAGCACGAGCGGGCGATCGGCGGATCCGGCGAGGTGCGCGCGGCGCGGCGGCGCGGCGAGGAGTACCTGCTCGAACGCCGGCTGCTCCGGCGAAAGTCGACCGGCGAGGTCATCGACCCGGACTGGCTCGAGTTCTCCTTCCCGCACTGGTACCACTACGACATCCTGCGCGCCCTCGAGTACCTGCGGATGAGCGACCGTGAACCTGACGCACGCGTCGCAGAGGCGATCGAGGTGGTCGAGCGGAACCGGGATCCCGACGGCCGTTGGCCGCTCCGGCGCGTCCACGAGGGCGAGACGCACCTCGTGATGGAGGACGGCGGAGGTCAGCCCAGCCGGTGGAACACGCTCCGCGCGATGCGCGTGCTCGACTGGGTCAGGCAGGGCCGGTAGGGATCACGCGGCGAACGTTCCCGTCGAGAGCTCGCCGGCGGACTGGTACCGACTGATGATGACGCCCCGGTCAGGCGGCGTAGAGCGTGCGCTCCGGTTGTCGCCACCACCCGGGGCGCAGCGGTGGTGACGCCGCGCCATGGGCAGCGGCACGGACGACATCGCCGAGCAGTGTCGGTGCGGGTGGCGTCGCGCTGACGTCGAACAGCCCCGGCGCGTAGACGCCCTCGGGCTCGACCAGCATCTGCTCCCAGCCTCGTGCCCCGAATGCCGCCCACGCGGTGACGGCCTCGACCCTGACGCCCCTGGCGGCCGCGCTCGTCGCGGCCTCCCATGCCTCCAGCCACCACGCGCATGCATCGACCGGGTCGCCCGCCAGGGAAACCTCCGTCAGCGCGAGGGGCAGGCCGTAGCGGGATGAGGCCTCGGCGATGATCCCGTCCCAGCCGGCGATCTCCTCGCCCTCGATCCGGACGAGCTCCACGTCGGCGTAGCGCTGGACGCCGTTGCCGCCATGCGTCCACCGTGGGTACGCCGCGACCCGGTGGTCGAGGAACCGGTCGCTCGTCACGTAGTAGTCGAGCCCGATCACGTCGGGCGGGCACGGGTCGTCGACGAAGTCGAGCAGCGGCGCATCCGATCCGAGGGCGGCGACGAGGTAGGCCCACAGCCGATGGCCGGCGACCAAGCGGCCGGACAGCAGGTCCACGGCCGCCCACCGGCGCTCGGTGTCGAACCTTGCCTGGTGCTCGAGCCGAGGCGTCGATCGGACGACACCGACGTCCTCGTTGACGATGAACCGCGCGGCGGGGTTCACGGCCCGGATCTCGCGCACCGCCGCGCGGATGGCACGGCACTGGGCAAGGAGGATCTCGGCAAACGCACGGGAGCTTCGACCGTGCGGCTCCCAGAACCCGTACAGGCCGGCGAACCGCGCGGTCGTGGTCGGCTCGTTGATCGGCAGGTACGTGGTGACCCACGGGTACGCCTCTGCGACACCACGCGCGTATGCCGCGAAGGTCCGTGGGAAGTCGGGGTCGAGGAACGATGTTCCGCGAGGACCGCTGCCGTGGTGGAGCAACGCGAGAACGGGCTCCATCCCGAGACCCTCGAGCGTCGCCATGCGGCGGTCTGCCCACCCCCTGGTCGCCTCGGTCGCCCGGCGACCAGATCCGGCGCGTGGCGTCCACCCCCACAGCAGCGGCTGCCGGACGCCCCGGACGCCCAACGCCGCGAGCCGGCGAAGATCCCCGTCACGCACGGCGTGGCCCGTCGCCCGGAGCTGGTCCCGGTCGTCACCGTTCACGCGGAGGAAGGCACACTCCGGCCCCGCCCACACGAGCGGCGGCGGCGTGGCCGGCAGCTCGGGCATCGCGTCGCTGGTCATCGTCGTCCGTGGGCCTCGCATGTGCGTCTCGTTCCGACGCTGCCACCCTATCCCTCGCGCCGCGATCGGAAAAGCCGGATCGGGGAACGCCGATTGCACGCTGGTTGCACGTCTGCGAGGGCCGCGCGCGGCTGCACGGTCAGGACCAGCGCACGATCAGGACCAGTCCGCGTCGCCCTTCATCCCGAACCGCCGCGCGGCGGCGATGATGTCGCCGAGATCGACCGGGTCGCTCGCCGGATCCTCGTCGAGCTGCTCCGTCCGGTTGAGGATTTGCTGCCAGCGGTGGAGCTCGGCGATGTACTCCTCGTCGGGGACCCGGCGGAGGTCGTCGCCGTCGGGCTCGAGGTCCGCGATCCCGTTGTGCAGCCACTCGCCGGTGTTCCAGTCCGGCATGTCCACGCCCGGGTACAGGCACAACCCGTGCAGCTCGATCCCTCGGTCCACGGCCGCGAGGCTCTCGTGCATGATGTCGCGCAGCCACGCCGTGCGTCCGTCGCGCAGACCACTCGTCTCGCTGATGATCATCGGGCGGCCATACCGGTCCGCGACGAGCTGGAGCAGGTCCGCGAGCGGCTTGATCCGGGGATCACCCGGGTCGAGGGAGTCGTGCGGACCCTTCTCGCGGTACTCCATCTGCCCGAACGAGTAGCAGTTGGCCCCGACGATGTCGAGCACATCGGGCGCGCCGCCGAGCTCCGGGTGCTTGATCCCGGCGAGGATGTCCCAGGCGACGAAGGTGTCCTCGTACGTCTCCACGTCGGCCGCCTCGACGAGGTCGGGCCGGTCGAGAGGCGCGACGACGTTCACGACCGGGTCCATGGCGACCATCCGGGAGCCGGGCTCGACCTCGCGGATCGCCTTGATGCCCGCGATCGCGGCCTCGCACAGCCGCAACCGGAGCGCGTCGCGGCCCCGCGGTTCCCGCCCGAACGGCGCAAACAGCCCCCACTCGCCGCCTGCCGTCGCGAAGTACGAGATCTCGTTCATCGGCGTGAAGAACGACGCGCCCTTCGCCGTCACGCGCGGGAGCACGTACTCGGCGGCGGCCCGGCAGTACGCCGCGAACCGGCGGACGAAGTCGGGGTCGTCGGGGCTGGTGTCATCCGGGTACCCGTAGTGGCACAGGTCCCAGATGGGGAGCACCCGCGCCTCGTTCATTGCCTCGATGAGCGGATCGACGAGCGTGAAGTCGTAGCGACCGTCGCCCTTGTCGACGAACGGCCACGGGATGCTTTCCCGGGCGACCCCGGTTCCGGCGCGCTCGAGGATCCCGTAGTCCTCCCGGGCGTGCTCGCGGTGGAGCGTCTCGGCCGCGAGGTCCCGCCGTCCCACCCCGTGCCAGTCGAAGGTCGAGCACTCGAAGCCGGAGAGGAAGAACGTCGGGAAGATGCCGGGGCGACGGGTCACGGGTTCGCGGAGCTGGAGGGGTCGTCGGAGCGGGACGCGCTCAGAACGTGCGACTCGCTCCTCCGCGACTCACGTGCCGCACGCGCGCCCGGGCGCCATCGTCGTACTCCAGGATCCAGAGGCCGTCCGGCGCGGCGAGGACCCCGGTGGGGTGCCAGGGCGCGTCGCTCCGTGCCAGCACCCGCCGTGCGCCGCCGGGCGCGATCTCGATGACGGCGCGCTCCGCGAACCCGGCGACGAGGACGCGACCGTCCGGCATCGCCTGCAGCCCCATCAGGACGAAGCGGCCCGTGTCGCGCACGACGGCTCCCGGCACCGGCGTCGGGCGCCCGTCGCCGACGAAGCGCAGCACGCGCGGGCCGTCGGCGACGAGGACGGCGCCGTCGGGCGCGGCGGCGAGGAAGTTGAGCGGGCGTCCGAAGCGCGCGCCGCCGGCGGCGACGCTCACGCGCCCACGCGCGTCGCGCCGCTTCACCACGCACCCGTCGTCGCGGGCGACGCAGCTCGCCCAGTACAGCGCGCCGTCACCGCCGCGTACGAAGCCCCACGCGTCGCGGGAGCCGTCGCGCCACGGGATCACGTCGCTGACGCGCCCGTCCGGCGCCCGGCGCCACACGCGCCAGCGAAAGCGATCGCCGCCGAGGAACTCCGCGTCCTCGCCGTAGAGCGCGCCCGCCGAGTCGAGCATCAGCTCGTGCGTGTGCACGTCGCGCACGGCGATCGACTTCCGCCCCCGCGCGTCGATGCGCCAGACGTGCACGAGATCCGTGTAGAAGACGTC
>DATFQL010000299.1:0-4924 GCA_035264305.1 Candidatus Limnocylindrales bacterium
GAGGCGTGCCGCCCGTGGGCCGCGGGCCAGGACTCGGGCTTCAAGTCCGCGCTGTTCATCTCCGGTCTCGACGTCGGCTCCGCCGCCGCCGAGGTCCTCTACAACAACGTCGTCAACGGGACCCCGCTCCCCGAGACGACGGTCGCCAAGACGACGATCGTGACGCCCGACACGTACAAGGACGTGATGGACGACACCTCGATCGCCAACTGCGGCGGCTGATCCGTCCGACGCTCACCGTGCCCGGGCCAGCGATGGCCCGGGCACGATGTCGCCCACGCCGTCGGCCCACGCGCCAGCGGCCATGAGGGCCAGACACCGATGACGATCGTCGCGCCTCCCGACGCTTCCGGACCGCCGCCCGATCCCGCGGCCCGCTCCGGGACCATCGAGATACGCGGGATGTCGAAGGCGTTTCCCAACGTCAACGCGCTCCAGGACATCTCGATCGACGTCCGGCCGGGGGAGGTGCTCGCCCTCATGGGCGAGAACGGTGCGGGCAAGTCGACGCTGCTCAAGATCCTCTCGGGCGACTACCAGCCGGACACGGGCGCGATGACCCGCGACGGCGAGACGCTCGTGTTCGGTGGGCCGCGGGACGCGCGGCGGGCCGGGATCCGGGTGATCTACCAGGAGCCGGAGATCATCCCCGGCGTCGACGTCGCGGAGAACATCTACGCCGGCGAGCTGCCCACCCGTGGCCCGTTCATCGACCGCGCGAGGCTCGACGCCCTCGTCGCCCGGGACCTCGAGCGATACGGGTTCGAGGGTGTCCTCCCGACGAACCTGATGGGCGACATGCTGTCGTCGGCGCAGCGTCAGCTCGTCGAGATCATGCGGGCGCTCAAGTCCGGGGTCCGCGTCCTCGCGCTCGACGAGCCGACCTCGTCGCTCACGGACGAAGAGGTCGAGCGCCTGTTTGCCCTGATCCGGCGGCTCCGCGGCGATGGTGTCGCGATCATCTACGTCAGCCACCGGATCAACGAGATCCTCCGGCTCGCCGACCGCGTCGCCGTGATGCGCGACGGGAAGCTGGTGGCGATCCGGGCCGCGAGCGACCTCACGCAGGGCGAGATCGTGCGACTGATGGTGGGACGCGAGCTCACCGACGTCTTCCGCCGGCGCCCCGCGGTCCAGGACCGCGTCGTCCTGCGCGCGGAGGGCATCCGGAGCGACTGGCACAAGGGCGTCGACTTCGAGATCCGGGCGGGCGAGGTCGTCGGGTTCGCGGGGCTCGTGGGCGCCGGGCGGACGGAGCTCGCGAAGGTGATCTTCGGGGAGCTGCCGCGGTCGGCGGGCCGAATCGTCATCGACGGCCGGGACGCGGCGATCCGAAACCCGCCCGACGCGATCCAGCACGGCATCGGTCTCGCCCCGGAGGACCGGAAGCGCGAGGGCCTCGTCCTCATCCGGTCGGTGATCGAGAACGCGTCGCTCGCGATCCTCCCGCGGCTGACCCGCTTCGGGTTCGTCCAGCGTGGCCTCGAGCGCCGCATCGCCAGCGAGTACATCCAGCGGCTCGCCGTCAAGACGCCGTCCCTCGACCAGGAGGTCGGCAAGCTCTCCGGCGGCAACCAGCAGAAGGTCGTGCTCGCGCGCTGGCTCGCGGCCAAGCCCAAGGTGCTGATCCTGGACGAGCCGACGCGCGGCATCGACGTCGGGGCGAAGGCGGAGATCTACCGCCTCATCGACGAGCTCGCGAACGACGGCCTCGGGATCATGCTCATCAGCTCCGAGCTGCCGGAGATCCTCGGGCTCTCGGATCGGATCTACGTCATGCAGAACGGGCGGATCACCGGCGAGCTCCAGGGTGGCGACGACGTCACCGAGGAGCAGGTGCTCGCGCTCGCCATGGTCGACCATCTCGCCGAATCCGCGCAGCAGGCGGAAGCGGCGATGGAAGCAGAGGGACAGCTGTGACGGCCGCCGAGACGAACCCGGATGTGACCAAGACCCCCCGTGCCCGCGGTGTCGGCCGGCGGATCATCGCCGCGGTTGGGGTCGACAACCTGTCGCTGATCGGCGCCCTCGTCGTGCTCGTGATCCTGATCGGGAACGCGAGCCCGCTGCTCGGGGTTGCCGGGGGCTCGTTCTTCTGGTCGTGGCAGAACCTCATGAACAGCCTCGCCCAGAGCATCGTGATCGTCGGGCTGCTCGCGATCGGCGAGACCGTCGTCATCGTCGGCGGGGCGCTCGACATCTCGATCGGGTCGATCGCGAGCGTCGCGTCGGTCTTCTCCGCGATCGTCGTGACCCAGGGCGTGTTCCTGGCGCTCGGCCAGGGATCGCTACACCTCGCGATCCTCGCCGGGATCGCCGCGGGCGTCTTCTGCGGGATCATCAACGGTCTCATCGTCACGGTGCTCAACGTGAACCCGATCATCGCGACGCTCGGCACGCTGGCCGCGTTCGACGGCCTCGCGTTCCTCATCGCACCGGAAGGCAAACCCATCGGCGTCGTCACGCAGCCCGACTTCACGTGGCTGGGCACCGGGCGGTTCCTCCAGGCCCTGCCGCTGCCCGACCTCGGTGGCCGTCCGTGGCCCGGCGTGCCGGTGATCTTCGTCGTCCTGATCTTCGTCGCCGTGCTCATGCACGTCGTGATGCGCTACACGGATTTCGGCCGGTCGGTGTACGCGATCGGCGGCAACGCGACCGCCGCCCGCCTCGCCGGCATCAACCTCCGCCGCGTGCGGATCATGATGTACGTGATCTCGGGCGCGATCGCGGGGCTCGCCGGGGTGCTGCTGACCGCCCGGACGACGTCGGGCAACCCGATCAACGGGCGCAGCCTCGAGCTCCAGGCGATCACCGCGGTGTTCCTCGGCGGCGCCGCGACGACCGGCGGCCGCGGCACGATCGTCGGCACGTTCCTCGCGGTGCTGCTCGTCGGCGTCCTGACCAACGGGATGAACCTGCTGGGGGTCGGCGCGTTCTACCAGCGCATCGCGCTGGGCGTGCTCCTCGTGGGCGCCGTCGCCGTCGCGCAATTCCGGCAGGCCCGCGCCGAGCGGGCGAGGACGAGGATCGCGGCGGCCTGACCCACAGGAGCCCGGGCGATGAACGTGCGCTGGCAGGGTCACTTGGCCATCGTTCTCGAGCGCGGACCGGTCCGGCTGGTCGTGGTCCCGTCACTCGGTGCCCGGGTGGTCTCGCTCGTGGACCGGCGGTCGGATCGGGAGTGGCTGGTCCAGGGGGCCGTGCCCGCACCTGGGGTGGACTGGTCGCGGGATGACGCCGTGTTCGGCGGGCACGAGGCCTTCGGGTGGGACGAGTGCCTTCCCACCGTGTCGCCCTGCCCGGACCCGCTCGACCCGGACGCCCCGCCGCTGCGGGACCACGGTGAGCAGTGGGGCCGCTCTACCGACGTCGATCATGATGCCGAGGTCGGCTCGGTGACCGCGACGTGGTCGTCGACCCGCTGGCCGTACACGTTCCGGCGGGTCCTACGGATCGAGGGGTCCGGCGTGGTCGCCGACTACGAGCTCGCGTCGACCCGCGATCGCAGGATCCCGTTCCTGTGGTCGATGCACGCGCTCCTCGCGCTCGAGCCCGGCTCGCACCTGGTGGTCAGCCCCGCCGGACAGGCTCGCCTGACGCACGACACCGGCTTGGGGCTGCCGCCCGACGTGCGTGAGGTGGCCTGGCCCGACGGGGCGCCGGAGCGGCTCGATGTCGTGCGGCCGATCACCGCCGGGCAGGCGGCGAAGCTGTACCTCGACGCGAGGACGCTCGACCGAGCCGCGGCTCGTGCGGGGGACGGCAGCGAGCTGCGGTTCTCGTGGGATCGAGACGTCGCGCCCACCATCGGCATCTGGCTCGCGTACGGCGGGTGGCCGGCGGGCGACGTGCCGCGCCACCAGGTCGCGCTCGAGCCCACGACCTCCCCGGACGACGACCTGGCGGCCGCGCTCGCCGCCGGCCGCGCACGATGGCTGGAGCCGGGACGCGTCGAGAGGTGGTCCGTCAGGCTCGAGCTCGGTGCTCCCGAGGCGTCGCCGGCGACGTGAACGCAAACGCGCGCGCCGGGTTGGTGACGTACACCTCGTGCTGCACGGCGCCGTCGATGCCGGCGTCCCGCATCGTCGCGGCGAAGGGACCGAGGAGGAACGTCCACCCGGGTGACCCGCCGTAGGTGGCCCAGTAGCCCTGCCGCGCCGCGTCCATCCCGAGCATCAGCCCGTCGACGTGTCCGTCCTCGACCATCCAGCGGAGGAGCGTCAGCGTGCCATTCTCCTCGCGCGCCGGCCAGCGGAAGCCCTGATCGTATTCGACGAACGCGCCGGTCGCGAGGATCTCCGCGTGGTAGGCGCGGTCGACGACCTTGTCCGTGTGGGACAGCGTGACGTGGTGCGCGTCGACGCCGTGATCGGCGAGAAAGCGGAGCTGCTCCAGCGCCCCGTACCCGTCGGTGCAGTGGGTCAGGACCGGGCAGCCGGTCGCGTCGTGCGCCAGCGCCGCGGCCTCGAAGATCCGCCGGTCCCGGTCGCCCAGTCGCCGGCCGCTCCCGGCGACCTTCACGACCCCGGCGCGGTGCCCGGTCCGGCTCACCGTCGACGCGAGGTAGTCGTGCTCGTCGATGCCCTCGACGACGTCCGCGACGAAGCGATCCGCGAGACTCGTCGCTGGCTCCGTCTCGGACCAGCCGTCGTCCGCGTAGTACTTCGCGAGGTGCAGGCCGGTCGCCGCGACGACGTGGACGCCGCTCCGCTCGCTGATCGACGCGAGCTTGGCGACGTTCCGCCCCGCGCTCGCGGGCATCGCATCGACGACCGTCGCAAGGCCCACGGCCCGGGCCGGCTCGAGCTCGGCAACGGCTCGGTCGACGTCGGCGAGGTGGAAGTCCGGGTGCAGCTCGACGGGCCGTCCGCCGTCGATCACGAGGTGCTCGTGGGCGTAGGTCGGACCCAGGTCCGCGGGCGTG
>DATFQL010000300.1:0-11590 GCA_035264305.1 Candidatus Limnocylindrales bacterium
CGCTCCTCCTCGCGCAGCCGCGCGCCGTCGAGACCGAACGACAGCGGCTCGAGGAACAGCGGGATGTCGGCCTCCCGGCACGCCGCGGCGACGTCGCCGACGAGCCGCTCCTGGTCGGTGGCATTCGGGGCGTCCGGATGGTAGTAGACGAGGAGCTTTACCGCCGAGGCGCCCACGCGCTTGACCTGCTCGACCCCCCAGCCGGGCAGGACGCGGCTCACGCGAGCGCCTGGCGGGCCCTCGTAGCCTGTCGCCTCGACGGCGACGATCAGGCCGGTGCCTCCCGGGAGCGAGCCGTCCGCGATCGCCGGCCCGACCCCGAGCTCGGGGTCGAGCAGGACGCCCGTGCCGGCGCCGCGGAGCTCTCGGACGACGGCGCGCTTGAAGTCGACCATCTCCGCCGGCGTGACCGACTCGGGATCTCCCGGCCGCAGCTCCTTGCGCAGGTTCTGGCGGTGGTCGAGCGCGAGCACGGTGAACGTCCCGCGCGCGCTGCTGCAGGCATCCAGCCCGCGCATCGTCCCGAGGAGGTACGGCATCGCCCCGGATGGTAGCGGCGCCCGATGCCCTCGGTGGAGTCGTTCGCGCACGTTCGTGCGTACATCGCGCAGCACCGTGCTCGAGTATTGACACGATGCGCATGAGATGCGCAAGATCCGCGTCATGCGGGAGTCGGAGCGCCGGACGGCGCTGGTCGAGCACCTGCGCGCCGACGGGCGCGCGAGCGTGTCGCAGCTCGCGGCAACGCTCGACGTCACCCCGTCCACCATCCGGCGCGATCTCCAGCGGCTCGCCCGCGAGGGCCGGCTGGTGCGGACGTATGGCGGCGCCGCGATCAGCGACGGCGGCTCGGGTCTCGCTGGCTCCGACCCCGACCGCGCGGCGAAGCGCGCCATCGCACGGGCGGCGGCCGGGCTCGTCCTGGATGGCTCGACGATCGCGATCGGCAGCGGCACGACCGCGCTCGCCTTCGCGCGCGAGATCGCCGACCGGCGGCTGACCGTGATCACGAACGCCCTCGACGTCGCGAACGTGCTGCTTGATCGCCCGGGCATCGAGCTGATCGTCCTCGGCGGCGTCGTCCGGCCGCGGATGCACTCGATGCTCGGCCACCTCGCCGAGCTCGCCGCCACCGAGCTGCGCGCCGACACGCTGTTCATGGGCATCGGCGCCATCAGCGTCGACCAGGGACTGATGAACGACTCGGTCCCCGAGATCCTGATCGACCGGGCGCTGCGCAGGATGGCGCGCTCGGTCGTCGTGCTCGCCGACGCCACGAAGTTCGAGCAGGCCGCGCCCGGGTTCGTGTTCGGGCTCGATGAGGTCCGGACGCTGGTCACGGACGACGGTGCACGCCCCGAGACGCTCGCCGCGGTCCGCCGGCGCGGCGTCGACGTCGTCGTCGCGCGGGTCGACGTCGTCGCGGCGCTCGACGCGGCGAGCGAGGTGGCGGTCCGATGATCACCGGAACCGTCCCCGCCGAGATCCGCGATGGGCCGCGGGCGATCCGCGCGACCGTCGACGATGCCGGTCCGGTCGCGCGCGAGGTCGCCGGCCGGTGGCGCGCCGAGGGCATCCGGCGCGTCCACGTCATCGGCAACGGCACCAGCTTCCACTCGACCCTCGCGTCCGCGGCCCTCTACCGCCGCCACGCGGGGCCTCGAGACCCCGTCGTCGTGCCCGTCACGGCCGCCGACTTCGTCACCTACCCGCCTGCGCTCGGGCAGGGCGACGCGATCGTCGGCATCTCATCGTCCGGCGAGTTCAAGGACGTCGTCGCCGCGGCGGAGCGGCATCGCGGCCGCCTTCCGTTCGCGGCGGTCGTCCACGTGCCGGGCTCGACGCTTACCGGCCTCGCCTCCGACGTCGTGCTCTCCGCAGGGGGGCCGTCGACCGTCCCGGTGATGACGAAGACGTTCTCGTCGACGCTCGCCGCAACCGAGCTGCTCCTGCTCGAGCTCCTGGGCGATGGCGCGGGGGACGCACTCCGATCGGATCTCCGACGCGCCGCGGACGCCGCGGATGCCTCGATCGCGGCGGCGGAGCCGCTGGTTGAGGCACTCGCCGAGGAGCTGCGCGACGCGCGCCACCTGTTCGTGACCGGGGGCGGGCTCGGCTACCCGGCCGCGCTCGAGGCCGCGCTCAAACTCAAGGAGATGGCGCTCGTCCACGCGGAGGGCGCGGAGGCGTGGGAGATGACGTCGGGTGCGGCGACGATGCTCGGGCCCGACGCAGTCGTGATCGCCCTCGCTCCGGTCGGCCCGGCGCGGGCGGGCGTCGGCGACCTGCTGGGCCATGCGGCCGAGTGGGGCGCCCGGACGGTCGAGGTCGGGCCGGAGCGGCTCGTCGCAACCTCCGCGCTGCTGCCGCTGCCTCCGGACGCCGCCGAGGACCACGCCCCGCTGTCCGCCGTGCCGCCGGTCGCGCTCCTCGCGTTCGCGCTCGCCCTCGTGCGCGGCGCGAACCCCGACCGCCCGGACTGGATCGAGCGCTACCACAGCCAGGGACTGCGGCACATCATCGGTGCCGGGACGGAGGTGCAGGCGTGACCCGGATCGTCCTCGTGGGCGCCGGCAGCGTCGAGTTCACGCGCAACCTGCTCGGCGACATCCTCACGTTCGAGGCGCTTCGCGACGCCGAGCTCGTGCTCCACGACATCGACCCGGACCGCTTGCGGACGGCCGAGCGGATGGCGGCGTGGACGGCACAGGCGCTGGACGCGTCGCCGTCGATCCGCACCACCCTCGACCGGCGGGAGGCCCTCGCCGACGCCGACTTCGTCATCGACACCATCCAGGTCGGCGGTGCGCGAGCGACCCAGGTCGACTTCGATATCCCCGGCCGCTACGGCCTGCAATACACGATCAACGACACGATCAACATCGGCGGCGTGCTCCGCGGCCTGCGCACGATCCCCGTCGTGCTCGGCATCGCCTCGGACATGGCGGACGTGTGCCCGGACGCCGTGTTCCTGAACTACACGAACCCGATGGCGATGCTCGTGCGAGCGGTGCACGAGGCAGTGGGGGTGCCGACCGTCGGCCTGTGCCACTCGGTGTACTGGACGGTCGACCGTCTCGCGGGGTATGCCGGGGTCCCGGCTGCCGAGGTCGATGCGCTGTCGGCCGGCGTCAACCACCTCGCCTGGATCCTGCGCCTCGAGCATCGGGGCCGGGACCTCTACCCCGAGATCCGGTCGTTCGTCGACGCCGGCCGCGTCCCCGACGACGACCTGGTGCGCGCCGACCTCTACCGGCGGTTCGGGGTCTATCCGACAGAGTCGTCCGAGCACCACGCCGAGTACAACCCGTGGTTCATCCCGAAGGGCCAGGTCGAGCCGTTCCGCGTGCCGATCGGGGAGTACCTGTCGCGGGTCGCGAACAACCTCGAGGAGTACGCCGACACGAAGCGCCGCCTCGACGCCGGCGAGGCGTTCGAGATCGAGCGCAGCGGCGAGTACGCGGCGGTCATCGTGAACTCGATCGTGACGGGCCAGCCCGCGCGCATCGTTGCGAACGTCATGAACCACACGGACCCGGGCGGTACGGGTGGTGGGACGCTGATCGCGAACCTCGCCCCGGACGCCTGCGTGGAGGTGCCCGCCCTCGTCGACGGGCTTGGCGTCCACCCCACGCCCGTGGGATCGCTGCCCCCGCAATGCGCGGCATACACGCGGCCCGCCGTCGACTGCCAGGAGCTCACCGTCACGGCCGCGCTCGACGAGGACCGCGACCTCGTCTACCACGCCGTGCTCACCGACCCCATCGTCCAGGCCCGGCTGACGCTCGACGAGGCCTGGCGAATGACAGACGAGCTGATCCTCGCCGAGCGGGAATGGCTGCCTGCATGGCTCGGCGGCACCGCGCCAGACTGGCACGCGTAGGAGGAGACATGGACAGCGACACGAGCCGCAGGCGCCTGCGCGGCGTCCTCGCGACCGGAGCCGCCATCGCGCTGCTCGTCGCAGCATGCGGTGGCACGACCAATCCCACGACAGGCGCGTCCGCCGCACCGGCGAGCGACGCGGCCGGCGCGTCTGGAGCGCCAGCGGAGTCGGCCGCGGGGCCGTCCGGCAGCGCCTCGGGCTACACCGGCCCGCCCGCCACCATCACGTACTCGATCTGGGGCGACCCGCAGGAGATCACCAGCCAGACGGCGATCGCCGACGCGTTCCACGCGGCAAACCCCGACATCACGGTGAACGTCGACGTCGCCGACTGGGACGCCTACTGGGACAAGCTCCAGACCGGGCTGGCGGGCGGCGCCGCCCCCGACGTGTTCGCGATGGACGGCCCGCTGTTCCCCGACTACCAGTCGCGGGACGTGCTCCTCGATCTCAAGCCGCTGATCGACCGCGATGGCTACGACCTGACCCAGCTCGCCGATCAGGGAGTGGCCGACTTCACGACCGCGGACGGCGGCCAGTACGGGCTGCCGCGCGACCTCAACACGATCGTCCTCTACTACAACAAGGCGATGTTCGACGCAGCCGGGATCCCGTATCCCGACGAGACATGGGACTGGAACAAGCTCCGCGAGGTCGCCGCGCAGCTGACGAAGGACGACGACGGCGACGGCAAGCCCGAGCAGTGGGGCTTCTACACCGAGACGACCGACATGGAGAACTTCTGGCTCTCTGCCGTGTGGCAGAACGGCGGCGACGTCCTCTCGCCAGACGGCAAGACGACGGTGCTCGACACCGACCAGACCGCGGGCGGCATCCAGTTCCTCCAGGACCTGATCTGGAAGGACAAGGTCATGCCCGACCCCGCCGTCACGGCCGAGACCGGCGACGCCTTCGAGCAGGGCCAGGCGGCGATGGAGGCCAATGGCTCGTGGCTCGTCCCGACCCACACCGCCGCGGGCCTGGACTTCGGCATCGCGCCGCTGCCCAGCGGCCCGGCGGGCCGGTTCACGTCCGTCAACCCGACGGGTGCCGTCGTCTACAAGAACTCGAAGAGTCCGGACGCGGCATGGGAGTTCGTCAAGTATCTCGCCAGCCCCGCGGCCCAGGAGCAGCTGATGCAGCTCAAGGCCTCCCTGCCCGTCAGCAAGGAGGTCCTCGCCGGGCCGTATGCGTCGTCCTTCGAGGGCGCGCAGGTGTTCGCGGACAGCCTCGAGTACGCGAAGCTCAAGCCGTCGTTCAAGGGCTACGAGGAGTTCACCACGACGCTCCAGAACGAGCTCGACACGAACGTGTTCGACGTGCCGAACAAGACGGCCAAGGAGGCGCTCGCCGCGGTCGTGCCGGAGCTCAACGCCCTGCTCGCCAGCAGCCAGTAACGCGCCATGGCCCTGCCGATCCGCCTCGGCGTCGTCGCCCGGCGGCGCCGAGGACCGCGGGCCGGGGAGGGGTGGTGGGCGCTGCTGTTCCTGGCGCCCACCCTCATCGGCCTCACGCTGCTGTCGGCGGGGCCGATCCTCGCCTCGCTCGGCATCAGCCTCACCGACTGGGATCTGCTGACCCCGCCGCAGTTCGTGGGGGTCGACAACTTCGTGTCGCTCGCCGGGGAGGACCGGTTCCTGGTGGCGCTCCGGAACACCGCGTTCTACACGCTGCTCTCGGTCCCCATCGGGATGGTCCTCGCGCTCGGCCTCGCGCTCGCGCTCAACCAGCCGTTGCGCGGGATCGCGCTCATCCGCACGGCGTACTTCCTGCCCGTCGTCACGTCCGCGACGGCGGTCGGCCTCGTGTGGTCGTGGATCTACAGCCCGGCCAGCGGCCTGCTCAACGAGGTCATCGGCGTCGTGGGGCTCCCACCCCAGCGGTGGATCAGCGACCCGTTCTGGGCGATGCCCTCGATCATCGCGATGAGCGTCTGGCAGGGGCTGGGGATCAACGTGATCGTGTTTCTCGCCGGCCTCCAGGCGATCCCGCAGGAGTACTACGACGCGGCCGCGGTGGACGGCGCCGCACGGTGGTCGCGCCTGCGGCACGTGACGCTGCCGCTCCTGACCCCGAGCATCTTCTTCACGGGCATCCTGTCGCTGATCGGCGCGTTCCAGATCTTCGACCAGGTCTACATCCTGGCCCGGCCCGGGAGGCCGACGGAGGCCACGATCACGCTCGTCTACTTCATCTACGAGAGCGGGTTCAAGTTCTTCCGGATGGGTGAGGCGGCCGCGGCGTCCTGGATCCTGTTCCTCATCGTCGCGGTCCTCACGGTCATCTACTTCCGGTCGCAGAACCGCTGGGTGCACTACCAGTGACGGCCGGACCGGTGACCACGACGCCCGCGGCCCAGGTCGCCGCGGTCTCGCTCGCCGAGCGCGGGAGCGGTCGCCCGCTGCCGGCGCGCCGGGCGGTGATGCGGCGCAGTCGTCGGATCGTCCTGTACAGCGTCCTCATCGTCGGCGGCGTGCTGATGATGATCCCGTTCCTGTGGATGGTGATCACGTCGCTCAAGACCAGGGCCGAGGTGTTCGGCGCCGCCCCGCTCAGCCTTCCCAGCGGCGCGCACTGGGAGAACTACGTGACGATGTGGAACGCCCTGCCGGGCGTGACATTCGGCACGTTCTTCCTCAACTCGCTGAAGCTCGCGCTGCTCAACACCGGAGGGCAGCTGGTGACCTGCTCGATGGCGGCCTACGCATTCGCTGCGATCCCGTTCCGCGGCCGTGGCCCCCTGTTCGGTCTGCTCCTCGCGACGCTGATCATCCCGTCCCAGGTCGTCCTGGTGCCGAACTTCATCCTCTGGCGGTCGCTTCCCAACCCGTTCAGCGAGAGCGGCAGCTTCTACGGGACGCAGGAGCCGCTGTGGGTGGGGGCGTGGCTCGGGGGGGCGTTCGGCACCTTCCTGCTGCGCCAGTTCTTCCTCGCGATTCCCGCCGAGCTCGCCGACGCGGCGCGGGTCGACGGCGCCAACCCGTGGCAGATCTTCACCCGCATCTACCTGCCGCTCGCGAAGCCGGCCCTGGCCACGCTGGCGATCTTCACGTTCATGTGGACGTGGAACGACCTGCTGAACCCCCTGATCTACCTCCAGCGCCTCGACCAGTACACGACAACGGTGGGTCTCGCGTTCTTCCAGGGGCAGTACGTCGGGAAGTGGCCGGAGATGATGGCGGGGGCGATGGTGAGCCTCGCGCCGATGATCATCCTGTTCGTCGTCGCGCAGCAGTACTTCGTCCGCGGCATCGCGCTGTCCGGCCTCAAGGGGTAGCCGTGGCGGGGCCGCTCGCGCTCGCCGACTACCGGCCGCGCCAGTCACTGCGCGTGCCCGAGCACCACGTGGCGCGGCCCTCGGTGCCGGCGATCGACGCGCACAACCACCTCGGGACGGCGTTCGGCGGCGACTGGCCGCAGCGTGACGCGGCAGATCTCGTCCGTGTCCTCGACGAGGCCGGGGTTGCGGCGCTCGTCGACCTCGACGGCGGCTGGGGCGATGGGTTGCGCCGAGAGATCGAGCGGTGGCAGGAGCCGCTCCCGGGACGCGTGGCGGTGTTCGCCGGGCTCGACTACGCGATGTGGGCGGAGGACGTGCGGTTCGGCGACATCGAGGCGGCGCGGCTCCGGGAAGGGGTCGCCGCCGGTGCTCGCGGGCTGAAGGTCTGGAAGCTGCTGGGCCTCCGCGCGCGCGATCCCAGCGGGCGGCTCGTTCCGGTCGACGATGCGCGGCTCGATCCGCTGTGGGCCGCGGCCGGCGAGCTCGGCGTGCCCGTGACGATCCACGTCGCGGACCCGGTCGCGTTCTTCGAGCCGCTCGACGCCACGAACGAGCGCTGGGAGGAGCTCCACGAGCACCCGGACTGGCACTTCTGGCCGACCAGGCCCGCGGGTCGCCCGGATCTCGACGGCTTCCCGCCGTTCGAGGAGCTGATCGACGGGCTGGAGCGGGTCGTGACACGCCACCCGGGGACGGTGTTCGTCGGCGCGCACGTCGGCTGCGCCGCGGAGGACCTGGGGCGGGTAGAACGCATCCTCGAGCGGGCGCCGAACTTCCACGTGGACATCGCCGCCCGGATCGCCGAGCTCGGCCGCCAGCCGTACAGCGCGCGCGCGTTCGTCGAGCGCTGGTTCGATCGCGTCCTGTTCGGCACGGACATGGCGCCCGACCCCGCCTGGTACGGGGTCTATTACCGGTTCCTCGAGACGCGGGACGAGTCGTTCCCGTACGACGCCGACCGCGACAGCGCGCCGACCCAGGGACGCTGGCGCATCCACGGGCTCGGGCTGCCCGAGACCGTGCTGCGCGCCGTGTACCACGACAACGCCGCCCGCCTCCTCCGCCTCTGAAGGGGACGGTCCCGCCAGGCGCGCGGCGGTCTACGCAATTTTGACGAACACGACAACCGTGGATACCATTCCGGCCGATCCACGAACCTCGGTGGCGCGGCGATGGCCCGCCCGGGGTTCTTTTGTTCCAGGCCGACCGAGCGCGGCACGACGCACGTGCGCGCGCACCTTCGGGGGTTCCCCGCGTGAACAGCAAGACGACCTACATCAGCAAGGACGGCCTCGACAAGCTCCGCGCGGAGCTGGACGAGATGCTTGCGGTTCGCCGCCCCGAGATCGCGCAACGCATCCACGACGCCAAGGAACACGGCGACCTGTCCGAGAACGCCGAGTACGAGGACGCGAAGAACGAGCAGGCGTTCGTCGAGGGCCGGATCCAGACGCTCGAGGCGATGATCAAGAACGCGACGCTGATCGACGAGCACACGTCGACCGATCACGTCCAGATCGGCTCCACGGTCAAGGTCAACGGAGAGGAAGGCGCCGAGACGTTTCTCATCGTCGGGTCTGCCGAGGCGAAGCCGGCCCAGGGCCGCATCTCCAACGAGTCGCCCGTCGGCCGCGCCCTGCTGGGTCGCAAGAAGGGCGAGAAGGTCCTCGTGAAGGTCCCCGCCGGGGACTTCGCCTACACCATCGTCGAGATCAGCTAGCGCCACTCCGGGATCCGCCGCCCGACCCATCGCCTCGGCGGGAGGACCCGGGAGGCACCACGGCCGGGAGGCCGGAGAGGGGCACCGCAGTGGACTGGGCCGACGAGCTGGCGGCAGCGGTCGAGGGGCCGCAGGTCGTCAACGACTCGAAGACGCCGTCCGGCACCGTCCACGTCGGGAGCCTTCGAGGCCCCGTCATCCTCGACGTCATCACCCGCGCGCTGCGGACCCGCGGACTCGAGACGACGCTGCTCTACGGGGTCGACGACCTGGACCCGATGGACGCCCAGGCGCTGCTCTCGCCCGACGCGATCGAACGCGAGATGGGCCGGCCGCTCGCGCACGTCCCGGATCCGGAAGGGGACTGCCACGCCAGCTACGCCCGTCACTTCGCCGGCATCTTCATCGACACGTTCGCCGGCCTCGGCATCCACCCGGACCGCTATTACTGGATGAGCGACGTCTACCCGACCGGGCAGATGGACGGCTTCATCCGGACGGCCCTCGACCGGGCCGGCGTGGTCCGCGAGGTGTACCGCCGCGTCGCGAACGTCCAGCACCCGGACCACTGGCTCCCGCTCGGCGTCATCTGCCCCAACTGCGGCCGGGTCGGCACGACGATCGCCTCCGACTGGGACGGCGAGACGGTTGCCGTGGCGTGCAAGCCCGACCTCGTGGAGTGGGCGGCGGGCTGCGGCTGGACCGGGCGCGTCAGCCCGTTCGGGGGTGCGGCGAAGCTGCCGTGGAACCTGGAGTGGGCCGCGCAGTGGAGCCTGTTCGAGGTCACGATCGAACCGAACGGGAAGGACCTCGCCACCGCGGGCGGCTCGCGAGACCGGAGCAACGCCATCGCCCGTGAGGTGTTCGAGCGCGAGCCGCCGCTCAACGTCCCGTACGAGTTCCTCAACATCGGCGGCCGCAAGATGTCGACCTCGAAGGGCCGCGGCGCCGCTGCCCACACGATCGGGAGCGTCATCCCGCCCGAGCAGCTCCGTTTCCTGTTCGTGCGCCATCGCCCCGAGAGCGCGCTCGACTTCGACCCCGAGGGCACCGACGCGATCCCGCGCCTGTTCGACGAGTTCGACCGCCTCGCCGCGGCGACGGCCGGACACGAGGTGAAGGGCGAGCTGCCGTCCGGCCACGAGTCGATCTTCCGCTACTCGCTCCTCGATCCCTCCGCGGACGTGGCGGCGACGGCTGCCGCGTTCCGCCCGGCGTTCGCGCATCTCGCGCTGCTCGTCCAGATCCCCGGGATCGACGTCCGAGCCCGGGTCGAGACGGAGAAGGGGAGCGCCCTGACCGAGGCGGAAGCGGCCGACCTCGAGGTGCGGCTCGCGGCAGTTCGTCGCTGGCTCGACGCGTACGCCCCCGAGCGCGCGCGGCTGGAGGTCAAGCGCGACGCGCTGCCGCCCGAGGTGGAGCTGCTCCGTCCCGAGCAGCTTGGCTTCATGCGCTCGCTGACCGATGTCGCCCGCGGCGAGGCGCTGTCCACGGGCGAGCAATGGCAGGCGGCGATCTTCGCCGTCGCGCAGGAGCACGGCCTCGACGCGAAGGCCGCGTTCAACGCCCTGTATTTCGCGTTCCTGGGCCGGCCGAACGGCCCGCGCGCGGGGTGGCTCCTCGCGAGCCTCGAGCGCGACTTCGTCGTCGGACGCCTCGCCGAGGCAGCAGCGGCAGGGGAGGGATCGGCGTGAGCGTCGGTGTTCAGCGGCTTCGCGACGAGCCGGACCGGATCCGCCAGGGGTCGATCGACAAGCGCGAGGACCCCGCGCTCGTGGACAGGGCGATCGAGGTCGATGCGGCACGTCGTCGGCTGCAGGCGGAGTCGGATCAGCTGAAGGCGGAGCGGAACGCGGCCAGCAAGCAGATCGGCGAGGCGATCCGTGGCGGTGCCAGCCCCGACGGCGCCGAGGTCGCGGGGCTGCGGGGCCGCAGCACGGCCGCAGGGACGCGCATCGACGCGATCGGTGCCGAGCTCGCGACTGCCGAGCGGGAGCTCGAGGACCTGCTCCTGCGCATCCCGAACCCTGCCGATCCGGACGTCCCGGTCGGCGGCGAGGAGGCGAACGTCACCGTGCGGACCTGGGGCGAGCAGGCGACCCGCGAGGTCACGGCACACGACGGCAGCGGGTGGGAACGGAAGCCGCATTGGGAGATCGGCGAGACGCTCGCGCTGATCGACAACGTTCGCGGCGCCAAGGTCGCGGGCTCCGGGTTCCCCGTCTACATCGGCGCAGGGAGCCGGCTCCAGCGCAGCCTGATCAGCTGGTGCCTCGACGTCCACACGACCGAGCACGGCTTCACCGAGGTCTGGCCGCCGGCAGTCGTCAACACGACGAGCGCTCGCGGGACCGGGCAGATCCCGGACAAGGAAGACCAGATGTACGTCGTCAGCCGTGACGAGCTGTACCTGGTGCCGACCGCCGAGGTTCCCGTCACGAACCTGCTGCGCGACGAGATCCTCGACGCGGACCAGCTGCCGGTCCGGTATGCCGCGTACACGCCGTGCTAGCGGCGCGAGGCGGGCGCAGCCGGCAAGGACACGCGGGGAATCCTCCGGGTGCACCAGTTCGACAAGGTCGAGATGGTCCTGTTCGAGAAACCGGATGCGTCAGGCGCCGCGCTGGAGTGGATGACCGGCGTGGCCGAGAGCCTGCTCCAGCGGCTCGGACTGGCCCATCGGGTGCTGCTGATGTCGACCGGC
>DATFQL010000301.1:0-5217 GCA_035264305.1 Candidatus Limnocylindrales bacterium
CCCTGGAGCGTCTCCTGGGTGTACCCGATGCCCTTGGACAGGCGGGGCAGCGGGTACAGCAGCCCGAGCTCGTCCCGGTAGGCATCGCCCGGGATCACGCCGTCAAGGTCGACGCCGGACGAGCTGCACGGCCCGTTGACCGGGACGAACCCGGCACGCGTCGGGTCGCAGGCCCACGGCTTCGCGGCGGCGTACAGGTCGGACACCTGCCCCCGGAACCCGCTGTACGCGCTGCGGTTGCCGAGGAACCCCTGGTAGACGTTCCACGCGCTGGCCAGGTCGACCGTGTCACCGAGGTATGCCGAGATGGCGACGCGGGTCGCGCCGGCGAAGGCGCCGTAGTTGTTGACGGAGTCCTCGTGCGTCACGACCGGGTTGGACCACACGGCGTGATCTCCCTGACCGTCGGGGTCGTTCGGGGAGCTCGTGCGCATCTCCGCGAGGTACGCGACGAACGACGGGTCACGGTAGTCGACGAGGTCGGCCGCGATCGCAAAGCCGCCGACCTGCCGGAACCACGCGAGCGAGTCGACCGATCCTCGCCATGCCTGGAGGTCCCGCAGCGCCCCGACGACCTTCGCGCGGTACGTCGTGTCGCCCGTCCGCGCGTACACCAGCGCCGCCGCGATCGCCTGCGAGTCGACCTTGCTGTCCTGGTTCGCCAGGTCGACAGGCCCCCACGTCGCGTCCGCCGTGGACTTGACGAACTCCCATGCCGTACCCGACGTCGGCAGGGCGAGCAGTTCGGCGCGCCCGATCACGAGGTAGTCGTCGGCCGCGAGGGCGGTCGTGGGAGGCTGTGTCACGCCGAGCGCGACGATCGCGACGGCGACGAGGACGACGACGGGGGCGAGGCGCGAACGGACAAGCGACATGGAGTCTCCGGTGGCGGTGCAGGCGGATGACGGCGGCAACGGCGGGAGCCCGATGTCTGCGGGTGTTGGAGCGAGCCGACGAGGCGCTCGGCCACAGTCCCCGGGCCTTGCCCACATGCTGCGAGCGGCAGGGCGTCAGGGACATGGGCCGGTCTTCTCCCCGGGACCGGGCGAAGCTGTCCTTGGGACCGCTCACCCATCCAGCCCAGTGCCCATTGGCACCAGGCCGCCGCGCGGGCACGCTGGACGTGTCGCTACCGGGTCTCCGGCATCGGGGCGGCCCGGGCTACGAGCCCCGCCGCCAGACCGGGGCTGCGGAGCAGTGTGGCCGAGGTCCTACGGGGCGTACCGGCCGTACGCCCTGGCGACCGAATCGGCCGGATGGAATCCACCGGCGGTCACGGAATCGAACCGTGGATCGCGCGGGAACACGTTCCCGCCGTCGTTGACGCGTGTGCACGTCCAGCCGCCGTCGTAGTCGTTGCAGAAGCGATCGGCGCGCGACCCCAGGTTGTGGTGCACGGAGATGTCGTCGCCGTACCGGATCTCGAACAGCCGGACCAGATACGTCGCGCCCGACGGCCGTGTCCCCTTCACGATCAGGTTGCGGTAGACGTTGACGTGCTTGAGCGTGGGCCCCGCGAGGACGAGCGGCTGGATCGCCGAGTACAGGGTGTTGTACCGGACGACGACGTTGACGGTCCCCGTGGCGGGATCGCTGCCACTGCCATAGCCGAGCTTGATGTTGGATCCGTGGCTGGCGTTGTAGACGATGTTGCGGGCGATCCGTCCCGCGGTCGCGGACGTCCCGGTGTGGACGTAGATGTTGTGGCTGCGGTACAGGTTCGACTCGCCGCCGTAGACGTCGTGGATCCGGTTGTAGCGGACCACCCACCGGTGCGGGTTGCCGGTGACCAGCAGGTTCGCGAAGCTCCGCGCCCCCCACAGCTCCGATCGCTCGAGGATCCACCCGGTGCCACCGATGAGCTTGACCATGTGGTCGCTGTAGCCGCCGCCGCCCCAGGTGACGTGGAAGCGACGGAACGTCCACCAGTCGGCGTCGCGAAGCCGCACGAGGCCGCGGACGACCGCACGTTCCCCGGGGTAGCTGCCCACGGTGATCCGTGCGGTGCTCGTGCCGTTCGGCAGGTCGAGGTCCACCGTCTCGGTGTAGGTCCCGCCGCGGAGGTACAGCGTCTGGCCCGGCCGCATCCGACGCAGCCCGGTCTCAACACTTCGCCATGGTGATCGCAGCGTCCCGGCGTTGGCGTCCGACCCGCTGGTCGAGACGTAGCGGATGCCGGTGTCGGCGCTCGCGGCGCCTGGCGCCAGCGCGGCGAGGACGAGGAAGGCGAGCGTGATGGTGGCCGGGATCGATCGAGGGCGGGGCATGGCACTCCTTCGCCGGGCAGCTCAGAGGGTTGGGCATCGGCGGGCTGGACGGGTTGCCCCGCCGGCTGAGCGGCCGACACGGGCCGCTGGGCTGAGCGGCCGACATGGGCCACCGGGCTGATGCCTGTCGTCAGGGTTGCTGCTGCTCCGAGGCCTGCGGCTCCCCCGTTTGGACCAGATGTGGGTGGTACCTCGCAGCCCTCCGCGGATGGCCGGCCCCCGGGTCGGCAGCCTCGGTTGGAGCCTTGGCTGCGATATCCTCGGTCCGTGGAGCTGATGGGCGTGACGATCCGCACGATCGTCAACGAGAACGTCGCGATCCGGTGCGACGGCTGTCGCGAGATCATCCCGGGGACGCCGTGGCGGGTGAACCTCCTGGACATCGTCGCGCCCGAGGTCGCCGTCGGCTGGGACGAGGGAACGACGATCAACCCCGGCCCGCACCAGTTCCACTCGGACCCGTCGTGCGTCCGGGGCTGGATGGCGGAGCGCGGCTACTACCTGTGCCGCCGCGGAGAGATCCGCGAGATCATGCGCCCGGTCGCGCTGCCGCTCGAGCCACCCGCGTGGGGCCTGTGCGACGGGCTCCACCGGGACGACCACGAGTTCGTCCCCGCGTAGCTCATCCTTGCCGGACCACTGACGGCGATCGCGCCCGTTTGACGGTCCCCCGGAGCGCTCCTACACTGCGGCCTCCGGACCCGCCCGGGCACACCGAGATTCGCATACATTCGGTCCGTGCCGCATGGCGTCCGGATCGCACTCCGGAGGTCTCGTGTCCGACGACCGGTCGCGTGCCGACCGCCCGCTCCCCGAGCGCCTGGCCCTCGGCGAGGCCAGCCGGCTGCTGGGGGTCGATCCCGACACCCTGCGCCGCTGGGCGGATGAGGGACGGGTGCCGGCGTTCACGACGCCCGGCGGCCACCGGCGGTTCGAGCGTCGGGCGCTGGAGCGACTGGTGGCGACTCGTCGCACCGGCCCGACGGGCGGCCTGGCCGGTCTCGGTGCCACGCCTGACAGGCTCAGCGCCGCGTACCGCCGGCGCTACGGGGAGCAGCGTGGCAGCGGTCCGGATCCTCGCACGTATGTCCCCGTGGACGAGCGCGACAACTTTCGTGACGCGGGCCGCCGCCTCGTCGACGCCCTCGTGCGTCACCTCGACGAGAGCGGACAGGGACGCGCGGCCGCCGAACGCGACGCGGTCGCCCTGTCCGAGCACCTGGGGGAGCGGCTGGCGGTCAACGGCGTGCCGATGAGCGACGCGGTCTCGATGTTCGTCGCGGCCCGGCGGCCGTTCCTGTCCGAGCTGTCGCTCGTCGCCCGGCGTCGTGGGGTCGATGCCGCCCGGATCGGCCAGCTGTACGACGCCTCGACGTCGCTCCTCGACCGGCTCCTCCTCGCGTTCGTCGCGGCGCACGCCGCGGTGTCGGCCGACGGCCTCACCGACGCGCTGCGCACCGCGGAGGGCTGAGGTGAACGCGGTGCTCCCGGCGCTCACGTCGCTCCTCGCGTTCGTGTTCGCCGTGATGCTCCTCGACCAGTGGCGCGAGCGACGCCACGGGTTCCAGGCGGTGTGGTGCCTCGGGATGCTGTGGTTCGCGATCGGGGCGGGCGCGGAGGCGATCGCGGCCGTGAACGGCTGGTCGGAGCCGATCTATCGCGTGTGGTACCTGACGGGTGCGGTCTGGACCGCCGCCTGGCTCGGGCTGGGTACGGCGTTCCTCCTGGCGCGGACGCGCTTCGGCTACACGTACGCCGCACTCCTGCTCCTGTCGGGCGTCATCGCGCTGATGATCCGCAACGCGGCGAACTACCAGGGGGCGGGCCCGCTGCCGCTGCTGTACCTGATCGGGACGGTGATCCTCGCCCTCGCCATCGGCGTGGAGACGTACTTCCAGAACCCGCGCTGGCCGCGGTTCGCCGCCGGCGCGATCGTCGGCGTCACGATCCTCTCGATCGTGCTCCTGGCCGCGACGCCGCCGCTCCCCGCGCCCGGCTATGCGCTGTCGGCCACGACCGGGCAGCCGGTCGGCGACGCCATGCCCGGCTACCTGCGGCTGCTGACGCCCGTGATGAACATCCCCGGCGCCCTGTCGCTCCTCCTCGGGGCCATCTTCTCGACGTACGTGTTCATGCCCAAGCGGCGCGTGCTGCCGTACTCGCTCGATCCCAACCAGCCCGGCGACCAGTTCCTGTTCAACCTGCTGATCGCGCCCGTCGCGATCGTCGTCAACCTCGTCGCGTCGCTGCCGATTGCCGCGCGCGAGCTGCTCGCCGGCCGGCTCCACTCCCGGGTCCCGGCGACGATCCTCATCGCGCTCGGCGCCTTCTTTCCGACGATCACGGACTCGCTCAACCGCGCGGGCTCGACCGAGCTGTTCCAGCTCGGGAAGTTCCTGGGTGTCGTGTTCCTGTTCGCCGGGTTCCTCGTCTCGGTCGAGGTGTTCCGCGAGATCCGCGTGCCGTTCACGACGATCCGGGTCTCCACCGCCCGGCGCGACCGGGCTGCGCGCCGCGACGCCGAGGTCCAGGACGCGGAGCTTCCGGGCGCACCCGGCCTGACGGAGGCCGCGGTGCCGGAGGCAGCCGCCGCTCCCGTCGCCGATCCCGCAGGACGGACCGTCCCGCCCGGCGCCTGACAGGCCGGGACGCGAGCGGTGCGAGACGGCACGTTCCCGCGCATCACGCAGGCGGCTATGCTCCACGCGATGGATGGGGCATCGACGCGTCCCGCCGAGGCGGAGGCGCCCGCGCAGATCCGGGTCCTGCTCGTCGACGACCACGCGGTCGTCCGGCGGGGGCTCAAGGGATTCTTCGAGCTCCTCGACGACATCCTCATCGTCGGGGAGGCCGAGGATGGGGCCGAGGCCGTGCAGCTCGTCGAGCAGCACCGGCCCGACGTGGTGCTGATGGACCTCCTCATGCCGGTCATGGACGGGATCGCGGCGAC
>DATFQL010000302.1:0-4718 GCA_035264305.1 Candidatus Limnocylindrales bacterium
CCCGATCATGCCGCCGTCGCCCTCCGGCCCACGGCCCAGCGCGACGAGTCCGGCCGCCGCGAGGACTCCCGCCTGGCGCATCCCGCCACCGATCAGCTTGCGAGCTCGGCGGGCGCGCGCGATGAACGGCCCGTTGCCGACGACGATCGAACCGACCGGGGCCGCCAGTCCCTTGGACAGGCAGAACGTGACCGAGTCGGCTGCCGCGACCATCGCCGCGGGCGCCACGCCGAGGGCGACCGTGGCGTTGAACAGGCGTGCACCGTCGATGTGGAGGGGGACGCCTCGTTCATGCGCGATCGCGCCGATCGTCCGCACGTAGTCGAGCGGCAGCGGCTTGCCGCCGGAGTGCGCGTGCGTCTGTTCGAGGATGACGAGCCCGGTCAGCGGCTCGTGGAGGTCGGTCGGGTCACGCCACGCGTCCGCCACCGCTCGAGGGTCCATCGTGCCATCGGCTCGCTCCGCGATCGGGCGGATGGTCGCCCCGACGACGACCGCGTGGTTGCCCGCCTCGTCCATGAGCGTGTGCGTGCTCGCGCCCGCGATCGCCTCGTACCCCCTGGGCAGGTGTGCCATCAGGCTCACGAGGTTGCCCATCGTCCCACTGGCGACGAACAGGCCTGCCTCCTTCCCCAGCAGCTCGGCCGCCCGGGCCTCGAGGGCGTTGACCGTCGGGTCGTCCCCGAACACGTCGTCGCCGACCTCCGCCGCGGCCATCGCGGCGCGCATGGCGTCGGTGGGCTGGGTGACGGTGTCGGAGCGTAGATCGATGCGGGCCATGGCCGGGCGAGCATAGCGCGGGTCGTAGCGGCGCGGTCCGCACGCCGCCGCGACCCGTTCGTCGACCGAGGGCCTCGCCTATCCCTCGCTGCGCGGCCGTGGCCGCACGGTCCGGGGCCGTGGCGTCGTGCCGCCCGTGCGGTCGGCTCCGTCGGGCTCGCCCGAGGCCGGCGCGGTCGACGCAAGCGGTGCGGCCGGAGGCGGGGCCGCCGATTCCCGGACCGTCTCGCTCGTCGCCTCCCGCGCAACTAGCAGATCCGCGAGGAGCTCGCGGCCGCCGAGTGACACCACCGCGCGGGTGTTGCCCGCGAGCTCCTGCGCGACGCGCAGCCGGGACGTCTCGAGGTCGTAGCGGGCTGCGGCCGGGCTTGCCGCGAGGCGCTGCTCCAGCCGCGCGAGCCGGATCGCCTCGCCGTCGGCCTCGTGCTCGATCGAGGCGCGACGGGCTTCGGCCTCCTGCGCCAGCAGCGATGCGCGATCGCTGATCCGACGCTGGTTGAGCGCGAACTCCTGCTCCTCCTCCACGAGCTGCACGGCGGCGAGGCGCCGGGCCTCGATCGATCCCATGAGCGCCGACGGCAGCGTGACGCGGGTGAACGCGATGGCGTGCACCGCGAGCCCGTACGGCCCCAGCTTCGTGTCGACCGTCTCGCGCAGCCGCGCGGCCCCGGCAGGCCCGAGGTCGAGGGCGTCGAGCGCCTCGGTGCCGCGGATCAGGGTTCGCACGGCCTCCTGGGTCGACGCATGGACGAGCTGGTCGAGGTCGTTGCTCGAGATCGAGTACGCGCATCGGACGGGGTCGCTGATCCCGAGCGTCAGCAACAGGTCGACGGTCACGGCGATCCCGTCCGAGGAACGCACCTCGCTCACCGGCACGTCGAACGCGACCTCGCGGGTCGTCACGAGATGGGTCAGGACGACGTTCGGGCTCACCCGGTGCACGCCCGGCTGCAGGACCCGCTCGTGCCGGCCGCGACGCATCACGAGCCCGACCGATCCCGGCGGCACGCGCAGCAGGATCCGCGACAGCAGCCCCACGAGGAGCAGCGCCACCGCGGCGACGATGATGACCGCCCGGAGCGCGAGGAACAGCGGCAGCAGCAGTCCGGACGCGCCCAGCCCGATCGCGAGGAGGATGATCTCGGGGCGGATCGGCGGCTGGCGGAGGACGCGCACGATCACCGGAATCCGCCCGTATTGATCGCGGCGCTCGAGGGCTTCCCCAGCGTCCAGGGGGGAGGCATTCGCCTCGACGATCTGCACGTACGCGGCGGAAAGGACCTGCCCGTCGGCGTCGACCCCGGCTGCGGTGACCGCACCCGCCGACCCCTCTGAGGCGCTGGGAACCAGCTGTTCGGTCACGGGCGGGCCCTCCAGGCGGGATCGATCACGGACGATGCGATGGGCGAGCCCGCTGGCCGAATCGCCACCGCGATGGGCACCGGCCCGGCGCCGGTGGGGACGGCGGGCACCGCACCGCGCGCGGGGCGAGCCGCGGCGGTGCGGTACACCGACGGGATGGCGGCCGCCACGGCGGGTGCGCGGCGGCGGGCGCGCGCGATGACGCCTGCGGGCGCCGGCGGATCGGACAGGCGTCCCATCGCGTATCGCACCACATCGCGCACGATCGCGACGAGCGGCGCGGCCGCGACGAGCCAGGCGATCCCGAATTGGCTGAGCACGACGATCGCCGGGATGAGCACGGCGGGATGCACGTCGAGCACGCCGCGCGAGACGCGCGTGCCGATCAGCCCGTCGGCGATCCGCACCGCCAGCCAGTAGACGATGAACACGATCAGCGCCGTGAGCGGCCCGTTCACCGGGATGAGCAGCAGGATCGGGAACAGGCCCAGGAAGAACCCCACCTCCGGGATGAGCTGGAGGAACCCGAGCAGGGTGCCCGCCGTCGCGGCGTAGCGGACGTCCGTCAGGCCGGCCGCGTTGGTGAGCTCGAGGCCCAGGAACACGAGGAACCCGGACACGATCGCGAGGACGACCCGGACGCGCAGGAACGTCCCGAACGCCCGGTCCATGATTCCGACGATGGCCGCCGCATCGGGGCGGATCGCGGCGGGCAGCAGCGCTCCCGCCCGCTGCTTGATCGCCCGCTCGTCGGCGACGATCGTGAGGATCCACGCCGGGATGACGAGCAGGCCGAGCACGACGCTCAACGTGTTGAACACGCCGAGGATCTGGCTCGAGACCACCTGCCCGGCCGTCTCGACGACGCCGTTGATCGTCGCCTGGATGTTGGCGGCCGACTCCGTTGCGACGGCGAGCACGATCGAGCGCAACGGCTCCGGCAGCTCGCCGAGCTGGGCCTGCATCGCCGCGAGCTCGGCCTGCAGCCTGGCGCCCGTCGGCAGCCGGGTCGCCACCTGGAGGAGCCCGCGGAGGATCGGCGGCACGACGAGCAGGAGGACGCCGACGATGGTGGCGACGGCGACGAGCTCGGCGATGAGGGCCGCGAGGACGCGCGGCATGAACCGGTCGAGGCGGTTCGCGATGGGCAGGACGGCATACGCGATCACGATTCCGGCCACGAACGGCGCGAGGGACGGCCAGGTCCCGACCGACAGCGCGAAGCAGGTGCCGACGACGAGGGCGGCGATCACGCCCTTGGCGGCGCTTTCGGGCGAGATCGTGCGCAGCCGCTCTCCGAGCGCCGTCCACCGCGCCCGGGCGCGCGTCCGTGCCGCGGGATCTCGGCTGAACGTCACCGGAGCGGGGCCATCACGGGCGCACCGGCGAGCATCGTCATGTCGGGGCACCCTCCGTCGAGCCGGGCACGTCCGGTTGCGCGCCACGGGCGCGGGCAGCATGGGAGCGTGCCGGCCGCGGCCGCATCACCCTTCGGAGGCGAAAATGCACGGGCAGCCCGCGAGGGGCCGAAGGTTGGCGGCTTCGGGGACCGCCTGCTATGATCCGCCACCGGCCGAGGACCCGTGGTGTAGCGGCCCAACATGCCAGCCTGTCACGCTGGAGATCGCCGGTTCGAATCCGGTCGGGTCCGCCATCACTCACCGCTTCTTCTCACGCCCCGTCCGCCCGCCCGGACGGGGCGTTCCCTTACCCTCGAGGGGCGCCATCAACGGTCGTCCGTTACCCTGCCGCGCGTGACCATCCGCGATCCGGGGTACGCGCCGCGAACCCCCAGCGCGCCGCGCCGCCAACGGGGCTGGCTCCTGCCGGTGGCCGGCCTCGCGGTCGTCGCCGCGATCAGCCTCGGGGCGGCCGGTGCGCTCATCAACGGGTCCGCGGCTCCCTCACCATCGGGGACCGGGGCACCGGTCGCCGTCGCGAGCGCCTCGGCGGATCGCCCGCCGGCATCGCCCGATGCGGACGCAACCTCCGAACCCGCCGGCTCGGCACCGCCGTCGCCCTCGCCCGTCACGAGCCATCTCGTCGAGACCGACGTTGCGATCGTCCCCGTGACCAACTTCCGCTCCGGGCAGACGGTCGCACGCGGCGCGGACGTCGCCGCGATCGCCCAGGGTGACGGGACCTGGACCTCGCTCGTGCTCGTCGAGGCCGACGCGGACGCCGTCCTCGCCGCGCTCGGTGTCAGTCGCGACGAGCTCGGCGACTCGCTCGCGACGCTCGACTCCGCCGCGGACCTCCGGGCCTGGCTGCCACGGCACCGCAAGGCGCTCGCGTTCCTGCGCGCGGACGACGTCGACGAGAGCGTCCGGGCGCTCTCCTGGGGGTCCCAGGCGCTGTTCGGGGTCGATCGCGTCGGGACCCTCGGCGACTGGCCGCTGCAGGCGCGGCTCCTCGCGCCAGCCGACACGCCGCCGCGCTACCGGCCCGATGACGCCTGGACGCTCGTCGCCGGCGGCGACATCCTCCTCGACCGCGGTGTCGCCCTCGCGATCAAGGACAAGGACGTCGATTTCCCGTTCGACGGCGGGACCGTCGACATCACGGGCATCTGCAAG
>DATFQL010000303.1:0-8410 GCA_035264305.1 Candidatus Limnocylindrales bacterium
GCCGGCGGCCCGGGCGCGTCTGAGGAGCGCCGCCGTGGCAAGCATCGGCTGCACCTGGGCGTCCTGCGGATACCAGGCTCCGCCCGCGACGTCGCCTGTCAGGTTCGGCTCGAGGCCGCCGAGACCCGCCCGGTCGACTGCCTCGACCGACACGCCTGCGGCGCGCTGCGCGGTCGTCAGGGTGCCGAGCGCCGCGAGCGTCGACGGCCGCCGTGCGACGACGACCCCGCCCTTCGGCTCGTACTCGAGTGCCTCGGCGCCGACCTCGTCCGCGATCGATCGCCACCGCGCCGCCGAGCGCAGCGCCAGGTCGAGCTCCGGCCCGGGCGCCTTGTCGGAGACGAGGATGTTCCCCTCTCCGGCGCTCGTCGTACCACCCGCGATGCCGCCGCGATCGACGACCGCGACTCGCAGCCCGAGCGCCGCGACCGCGTCGGCACACGCCGCCCCCACGATGCCGGCACCGACCACGACGACGTCAACGGCGAGGGTCGCGCTGGTCACGCCACGATGATGTCACAGGGCACTGCGCTGCCCCGACGACGACGTGGACGTGGTCAGGGCGTAGACGAACGCCCGCTGGACCGCGTCGGTCAGACCTTGCGGTCCGTGTCGCCGGTCGCGTCGAACGACGCGTGCATCATGCCCAGCGAGGGGTCGGGACCCTTGAAGCCGACGAGGTACTCCAGCCGGATCGGCGCGAACGCCTCGTAGAACACGACGTCCTCGTCGCCGAGCTGACGGAACGCGTGGATCCAGTTCGACGGGATGACCAGCAGGTCGCCCGGTCCGACCTCGCGCTCCTCGGCCTCGACCTTCGCCCACAGCCGGCCTGAGACGACGAGCATGATCTGCTCGGCCTCGTGACGGTGCTCCGGGATGACGACCCCGTCGCGGTACACGATGCGGGTCATCATGACCTTCTCGCCCGACACGGTCTGGCGATGGACGCCCTTCACGTACTCGACCGTCGGGAACTCGTCCCAGCTGGTGATCTGGCTCATGCGGTTCCCTCCGCTGCCGCGGCTGCGGCCTTCGCATCGAGCGCCCGCAGGATCGCCTCGGGCGTCACGGGCAACGTGTCGATCCGCACCCCGATCGCATCGTGGATCGCGTTGACGATCGCGGGGATCGGCGAGTTGGCGGTCATCTCGCCCACGCCCTTCGCGCCGTAGGGCCCGTTCGACGATGGCACCTCGAGCACCACCGACTCGATCTCGGGCGCATCCGCCGGGCCGGGCATCAGGTACTCGGCGAAGTCGTGCGGGCGGTGGTCGCGCAGCGGGTAGTACGGCTCGGTGGTCTCGTACAGCGCGTGCGAGACGGCCATCCATGCCCCCCCGACGATCTGGCCGTGGACGAGGGCCGGGTTCATCTGGCGGCCGACCTCGTACGCGCTGCGGATCCGCAGCACGGAGACCATGCCCGTCTCGGTATCGACCTCGACGTCCGCGACCGTGCACGCGTACGCCTGGGTGGAGTCGGGATCCATCGCGCCCGTGTCCGGGTCCACGGTGCTCTTGGGCTTCATCCACACCCCGCGCCCGGCGATCGTGCGGCCGTACTGGAACTGGGCCCGCGATGCGAGGTCCGCGATCGCAAGCGTCTTGTCAGGCGAGCCGACGACGCGCACGTTGCCGGCGCCGTCGAGCTCGAGATCCGTGACCGCGGCCTCCAGCTCCTCCGAGGCGAGCTGGAGGACCGAGTCGCGTGCCTCGGCCGCGGCCGCCTTCACGGCGTTGCCCACCCGGTGCGTCCCCCGGCTCGCGAACGTGCCCATGTCGTGGGGCCCGGTGTCCGTGTCGGCAGTCTGGACCACGATCTGGTCGTACCCCACGCCCAGCGTCTCCGCCGCGATCTGGGCGACCACGGTCTTGAGGCCCTGACCGAGGTCGGTCGCGGCGAGCACGACGTTGAACGACCCGCTCGTCGTCGCATGGACGAGCGCCTGCGACGGGTCGCCGCCGAGGTTCATCCCGGTCGGGTAGTTGACGGCCGCCATGCCGGTGCCGCGGAGCTTCGCCATCGTCAGCGCCCTCCCTCTGCGGCCGTTCGTGGCGCCGACGTCATCGCCCGCAGGTCCGCCGGCAGCTCCGTCCCGACGAGCTCCGCCGCCGCCTGCATCGTCTCGATCAACGTGGCGTCGGCGACGATCTTCCGGTGCGGCTTGAGGTCGCCGTTGCGATGCGCGTTGCGGAACCGGACGGTCCACGGGTCGAGGCCGACGAGCTCCGCGATGCGGTCCATCTGCACCTCGTGCGCGAACGTGACCCAGGTGACGCCGAACCCGCGCATGGCCGACGTCGGCGTGCGGTTCGTATACACGCAGTACGCGTCGATCCAGACGTTCGGGATCCGGTACGGCCCGGCGGCGTTCGCCGCGAGCTTGGTGATCGCGTACGGCGTCTGGCGGCTGTACGCGCCGCAGTCCACGAGGGCCGTGACCTTGCGCGCGACGATCGACCCGTCCGCCATGATCCCGTCCCTGATCGTGATGATCTCGGCGCTGCGTGTGGAGCTGACCTGCATCTCTTCGGTGCGGGTGTAGACGTAGCGGACCGGGCGTCCGGTCTTCATCGCCCCGAGCGTGGCGAGTGGCTCCACGATGACGTCCACCTTGCCGCCGAAGCCGCCGCCCACCATGCCGCCGATGAACCGCAGCCTGTTGGGCTGCAGCTGGAGGATGATCGAGGTGTTGTCGAGGCTGAAGTAGATCGCCTGGGTGTTCGTGTACACCGTGAACCGGCCGTTGGGCTCGGGGACCGCGATGCAGCCCGTCGCCTCGATGGGCGCATGCTCGATCGGGCTGGTGCGATAGACGTGCTCGATGACGTGGTCAGCATCCCGAAAGCCGGCCTCGACGTCGCCCAGGCGGACCTTGCGCTTGGTGTCGCCCTCGTAGATGAAGGTGTTCGATCCCCAGTGCGTCACGACCGGTGCGCCAGGCGCGAGGGCCTGCTCCATGTCGAACACGGCGGGCAGCTCCTCCAGGTCGAGTCGCACCGCGGCGGCCGCCTCGATCGCCGCGGCCTCGGTCTCGGCGAGGATCGCGACGACCGGCTCGCCCATGTAGCGCACGCGGTCGACGGCGAGGACGAACTCCTCCTCGGGCTCGACGCCGATCAGCCCGAGGATCGTGTACACGTTGTGGGGCACGTCCTCGTGGGTCAGCGCACGCACGAAGCCCTTGACCCGCTCGGCGCCCGACAGGTCGACGCCGCGCACCCGGGCGTGGTGGAGCGGGCTTCGGACCATCCGCAGGTGGAGCATCCCGGGAAACGTCAGGTCGGCCGTGTACGCCGCGCGGCCGGTGACGAAGCCGACGCCGTCGCTGCGCTCGACCGACTGCCCGACGACGTGCAGGCCGGCCGTCATCGGCCGGCCTCCGCCGCCGCGGCGATGGCATCGACGATCGGCTCGTACCCCGTGCACCGGCAGACGTTGCCCGACAGGATGTCGACGATCTCGTCGCGGCTCGGCTCGGGGTGGCGCTTGAGGAACGCGGCAGCGAGCATCTCCATGCCTGGCGTGCAGTAGCCGCACTGGAAGCCGTTGCGCTCGAGGAACGCCCGCTGGACCGGGTGGAGCCCATCCACCGGGGTGAGCGACTCGAGGGTCGTCACGCGGCGGCCGGCGATGTCCTCGACGGGGAGCAGGCAGGACAGCACGGGCTCGCCGTCGACGAGGACGGTGCAGCTGCCACAGCCGCCCTGGCGGCAGCCGTCCTTGACCGACGTCTGGCCGAGCTGGGTGCGAAGCACGGCCTGGAGGGTGGTGAGCGGCGCGACGAGGACCTCCACCTCGCGCTCGCCGAGCTCGAACGCCACGACGCTCGATCCCATCTACGCAACCCTCCCCGCGACGGCCGGTACGAGCTCCTCGAGCGCACGGCGGACGATGACCCCGACCATCCTCCGCCGGTACCAGTCGCTTGCGACGGCGTCGCTGAGCGGCGCGGCGACATCGGTGGCCGCGGCCGCGGCATCGGCGATCGACACGTCGTCGAGCGAGCGGCCGACCAGCGCCGCCTCGGCCGCCGCCACTCGGACCGGGTGCGGGCCGGCTGATCCGAGAGCAAGGCGCGCATCGGTGACGGACCCTCCCCGGGCCACGAGCCGCGCGGCGACCGTGACGACCGCGGGGGTGTTCGCCTGGCGGCGTCCGAGCTTCACGAACGTCGTCGCGCCGGCTGCCGCGGGGACGACGATCGCCGTCACGAGCTCGTCTGGGGCAAGGGCCGTCGTGAACGGTCCCGTGAAGAACGCGTCGAGCTCGATCGAGCGCATCCCCGCCGGCCCGGTTGCCTCGACGACCGCGTCCAGCGCGAGCAGTGCCGTGGCGACGTCGCCGCCGCGCGGGGCCGAGAACAGGTTGCCCCCGACGGTCGCCATGTTCCGTACCGCCCAGCTCGCGGTGCGGCGCGCGGCGGTCGCGAGGAGCGGCACGGCGTCCTGCGCCGCGAGTGCGGTCAGCGTGGTCGTCGCCCCGACGCGCAGCCCGCCGTCGCGAGTCTGGATCCCGTCGAGCCCCGTCCGGCGGAGGCCCATCACGCGTGCCGGCAGCCTGACGCCCTCGTTCACGAGCGGCATCGCCACCGTCCCGCCGGCGAGGACGAGGATCTCCGAGCCGTGGGCCTGGAGCAGCCCGACCGCCTCGGCGACGGACGTCGGGAGGACGTAGCTGGAGACCGTCACGCGGATCCTCCGTGCGAATGCCGGGCAGCGGCGAGGTCCGCACCGGGCGCCCGGTGGGCCGCGACGCGATATGGTCGGGGAGCTGGTCGGATCAATGTACCGAGGGGGAGCGAGTCCCGATGATCGAGCGCCACATCACGTTCGCGGTGCACCCGGACCGCACGACCGACTTCGAGCGGTTCTTCGCGGAGGCGTACCGCCCACCGGTGCTCGAGATGCCGGGGCTCGTCGAGTGCACCCTGCTGCGGGAGCTCGACGAGCCGACCCGCTACCAGATGGTGTTCCGCTGGGACGACCCGGAGCAGGCGGTTGCGTGGCGCGTGAGCGAGGTCCACCAGGGGCTCCAGCCGGCGCTCAACGAGCTCCACACGGGGATGGACATCGTCGCGTACGAGCGGCTCTCCTAGCGACGGGCGACGCGACGGGCGTCAGTCGTCGGTCCACAGGGCGCCGTTGACGACGTTCTCGTACAGCTCCTGCTGCCCGGAGCGTCTCACGGGCGTGATCTCACCCGCCTCGACCCGCGCCGCGAGGTCCGGGAGCGAGACGGATCCGCCGAGGATCTCCTTGCCCAGGGCTCCTTCCCAGCCCGCGTAGCGCGCGTCCTTCATCGAGCCCAGCGTGCCGTCCTCCACCAACCGGGCCGCGGCCAGCAGCGCACGCGCGAGCGTGTCCAGCCCGCCGATGTGCGCGTGGAACAGGTCGGTGCGATCGATGGACTGGCGGCGGAGCTTGGCATCGAAGTTGAAGCCGCCGGTTCCGAGGCCGCCGGCGCGCAGGATCTCGTACATCGGCATCACGAGGTCCTCGACCGAGTTGGGGAACTGGTCGGTGTCCCAGCCGTTCTGCGGGTCTCCGCGGTTCGCGTCGATCGAGCCGAGCATCCCGTTCGCCGCGGCGTATGCGACCTCGTGATGGAAGGAGTACCCGGCCAGCGTCGCGTGGTTCGCCTCGATGTTGGTGCGGTACTCGCCGTCGAGGCCGTGCCGGGCGAGGAAGCCGTGCACGACCGCGACGTCGTGGTCGTACTGGTACTTCGTCGGCTCCATCGGCTTGGGCTCGATCAGCAGCTGGCCCTCGAATCCGATCCGGTGCTTCTCGTCCGCGACGAGCTGGAGAAACCGCGCGAGCTGCTCGCCCTCGCGCCGGAGATCGGTGTTGAGCAGCGAGTCATACCCCTCGCGACCGCCCCACAGCACGTAGTTCGTGCCGCCGAGCCGCTTCGTCACCGCGAGCATGTTCGTCACCTGCGCCGCGGCGTACGCGAACACCTCGGGATCGGGGTTCGTCGACGCGCCCGCCTGGTAGCGCGGGTTCGTGAACAGGTTGGCGGTGCCCCACAGCAGGCGGACGCCCGTCCGCTCCTGGTAGCCCTCGGCATCGTCGACGAGCGCGTCGAGGTTGGTCTTGAGCTCGCGAAAGGTGTCGCCGGGCGCGACGTCGGTGTCGTGGAAGCAGTAGTACGGCGTCCCGAGCTTGGTGAAGAACTCGAACGCCGCCGCCATCCTGGCCCTCGCGGCCTCCATGGGGTCGAGCGTGGGGTCGTTCCACGGTCGGTCGAGCGTCCCCACGCCGAACATGTCGCGCCCGTCCCAGGCGAAGGAGTGCCAGAAGCACACGCCGGGCCGCAGCCAGTCGTCCATCCGCTTGCCCATCACGATGCGCTCGGGGTCGTACACGCGGAACGCCAGGGCGTCCGTCGAGCCCGCGCTCGCAAACGGGATCCGCTCGGGCACGTCGGGGAAGAACGGGGTCATGGCGGGCTCCTCGGGTTGCGGGCTGGAGGTGGTCATGTCGAGGTCGACGTCCGATCGTTCACGCGGCGGACGTCGCGGACGTGGCGGACGCGGCGTACCCGGCGGCGACCTCGGCGACACCGTTGCCCGCCCGCGGGCGCCAGCGGGCGTCGGTTGGAACGCGCCGGTGGAGCGGGGCGCCGTCGACGACGTGCGCGACCTGGAGGGCGGCTCCGCGCGCGGCCGCCTCCGCCACCGACGGGCGATCGATCGGGAGGCCGAGCCAGTCCGCGAGCAGCTGGCCCCAGATGTCGCTGCGTGCCGCGCCGCCGACGAGCAGCAGCTGGTCCGCGGGCGTGTCGGTGCGGCCGAATGCGCGCACGGCGTGAGCGAGGCCGGCGGTCACGCCCTCGAGGACGGCCCGGCAGATCTCGGCCGGACCGTGCGACGTCCGCAGCCCCAGCAGCTCGCCCGCGGCGGCAGGGCGGTTCGGCGTCCGCTCCCCGTCCATGTACGGCACGAAGATCAGGCCGCGTGCGCCCGCCGGAACGCCGGTGACGAGCGCGTCGAAGCCCGTGTGGTCGAGGCCGAACAGCCCTCGCGCCCACTCGAGCGGCAGCGTGCAGTTGAGGACACAGGCGAGCGGCAGCCACCCACCCGTCGAGTCGCAGAATGCCGAGACCTCTCGCAGCGGGTCGATGGCCGGCGCGGCGGCGTGCCCGAACACGGTCCCGGAGGTGCCGAGGCTCATGACCGCGAGACCGGGCTCGACCGCCCCGACGCCGATCGCGGCGCACATGTTGTCGCCGCCGCCGACGGAGACCGGGATCCCGGCCACGAGCCCGAGGGCGTCCGCCGCGTCGGCGCGCAGGGTCCCGAGGACGGTGGTCGCGTCGAGGATCGGCGGCAGGGCCGTGTCCCAGTCGCGGCGGTCGTCGATCGCACCCAGGACGTCGTCGGCGTACGAGCGCGAGCGGATGTCGAGGTAGGCGGTCCCCGACGCGTCCCCGGCCTCCGTTGCGTACCTGCCGGTCAGCCACAGGTCCAGGTAGTCGTGCGGCAGGCAGAACCGGCGCGCACGCGCGTACGCGTCGGGCTCCGCCCGGCGCAGCCACTCGACCTTCGGCGCGGTGTAGCCCGGCAGGAACACGTTGCCCGTCGCGGCGTGTACCGCGGACTCGCCGCCCATCCGCTCGGTGAGTGCCGCACAGTCTGCGGCGGTCGTCGTGTCGTTCCACAGCTTCGCCGGCCGGACCGGGCGATCGTCACCGTCCAGCGCGACGAGGCCGTGCTGCTGGCCGGAGACCCCGATGCCGGCGATCTCCGTGCCCGGTGCAGCGGCCAGCGCCTCCCCGACGGCGACCGTCAGCGCGTCGAGCCACCACGCGGGGTCCTGCTCGCGGGTGCCGTCCTCGCGTGCGACGAGGTCGTGGTCGCCGCGCCCGATTGCGAGCTCCGTGCCGGTGTCGGCGTCGAGGAGCAGCGCCTTCGTGGACTGCGTGCCGCAGTCGATCCCCAGGAACGCTCGTCGCATGCCGAGTCCTATACACCAGATGCGGCAACGCGACCACTCGACATGGGACTGCAGTCGCCGAATCGCGTTGGCCGCCTATCATCGAACGCCCACCCGCAGCCCAACCGGAGGACGCCATGGCCACGAAGCAGGACTTCAGTGACGAGGAATGGGAGACGCTCCAGCGAGGCGTCACCGGCAGCGGCATGCTCGTCTCGCTGAGCGATCGGGACTTCACCGATTCGTTCGGGGAGGCCGGGGCGCTGGGCAAGTACCTCGCCGGGCAGCAGGTGGCGGGTCCGACGGACCTCATCCGCGAGGTTGCGAAGACTCGCGGGACGGGCTTCGGGCTCACGAGCTCGCCAGACGAGGTGCGGGGCCGGACGATGGACGCCCTGCGCACGTCCGTCGCGTTCCTCGAGGCAAAGCACCCGGATGAGGTCGAGCCCTACCGGGCCCTCGTCCTC